>WYBG01000149.1 GCA_011526015.1 Deltaproteobacteria bacterium
GGGCGCGCAGGGAGAGGTGATTTCCCTTTTCCACAAAGGTATCCAGGCAGGTTTTATCGCCCAGGTTGATCTCCAGGTAGTGATTGAGATTGGAGGCGCGCAGCCAGGCAGCGAGGTAGAAAACCCCTTCCTCGGCGATCACCGTGCGGGTCAGCTCCTTGCCGAAGGCGGCCAGAAACTTGACGATCAAATCCACCGGGGCGTTATACAAAACATCCTGGTTTAATTTTTCGACCACCGGATCGAAATTCGCAAAAGCGGATTCCGTGAATTCTCCGTTCTGTAAATAGCCTTCTATGTTCATGGGGTTTGAGTTTCGAGTTGTGAGTTGTGAGTGGGTGGCGGAGCGGCGAATTATTCCTTCAGAGTTTCCGCTATAAGGCTGAATGCCTAAATCATCTGCCGCTAAAACCTCCCGAACGCCGCCCACTCCGGGCGGGCAATCTTCAATCTTCAATTTTCACTCTTCAATTCTCCCTGAACGTATCCCCGCATCCCCGCGCCTCGGATTTCTCTAAGCGGGAGCGGAACACGAAGTATTTTCCCTTGCGCCCGCAGGGGCAATCATCCGCCCCCAGGATTTCCCCCACGTCTTCGGTGAGGATGGACATGCCCGGGTAGCTGTCCGGCAGCAGGTTCATTATCTCGATGTAGCCGGGCTGGCCGATCCCGTTCTCCTCCAGGGTGAGGTAATTGCGGATTTTCACTTCCGCGAAGTTGGGCGCGTGCTTGTGCCCGGCAACGCAGTCGATGAACACGATCCCGGTCTGCTCCACCATGCCGTAGTAATCCAGCACGTTCTCCGGGCGGCTTCCCAACAAACCGGCCAGGGTACCGGAGAAGACCTCTTTGGAGACGCTCTGGGCGCGCAGTTTTTTCCAGCCCCCGCCGTGCACCAGCACCAGGTTGGGGCAGTGAAAGCGCAGGTTCGCATCTAACAGGGCCTTGCGGAATTCCGACCAGATTACAAAGGTAAATCCCAGGGCAAATACCTCCTCGGCCTGGTGGCGGCGGAAAAAATCCGCCACCCGCTCTTCATTGAACACCATCAGGCCGTCGCGGTCGTCGAAGGCGTACACCATCTCTTTAGCGAGGATGCTGAACCCGCGGATCGCCGCTCCCCGGGCTGTGATTCCCCGGGCCTCCCGGTTGCTGGAAGGGCTGTCGATGGCCAGGAAGGGGCGGCGTTTTGCGCCGAAATGATCTTTGATGATCGCCGCCAGCGCTTTGGTCTGCCGCTGCGCCGTCAAGGGACTGACGGGAATGCGGCTGGGAGTCTGCCCGCTGGTGGAGCTGGAATAGAGGATGCGCTGCAATTCCCCCGGGGAGGTTTGCAAATCGAAATATTTGAACATCTGGGTGGGCAGCAGCGGCACCCCGGCCAGGGAAGGAATGCGGTCGATGTCCACCGCCAACTTATCCAGCCAGGATTTGACGTGGCGGTTGTTCAGGTAGTGGGATTTCAGTTGCTCTTTGATGACCGGCAGTAAACGCTTCTCTTTCTCCGCGTCGGTGTACTGGTATTGTTTTTCGCTGATGAGCTGGTCGATTTGCTGATCTATGGTCATGGTCATCCTCATTCAATAACAATTTCTACCTGTCCTCGATTTCGATCTTGCCCATCGGTATTTCCGATTATAGGGTATTTGCCAGTTCTGGGTTCGGGAATTGTTACAAGGCCTATCAATTTATCCCCCTGCACATCATGATCATAAACTGTCAAAAGAATAATCTCACCAGCATAGTCTGAAATCGCAAAAGGCTCATTAAATTCTGGGGAATTATTATCTTGAATTTTTTCTGTACGCCCAATAAACTTATTCCCAACCGAGACTCCTACCCAAGCATCTGTGTTGCTCAATATATCCATTCTGTCAAGTCCTGTAGCCTTCTTAATAATAAGTGTAAAGCCGGAACGCTGCTTGACCGAAAGTAATAATTCTACCATAGGGTCAATCAAAACATTGTCAACATCCTCAATAGAGATTTGGGCTGATTTCTTCTCCGATTTTAATACTTCTCCGGTTTTTACATCAACCAGATTCATTACTAAAGTAAACTCTTTCCCAAGCTTATTTATGCTACCAATAACCACCCTATCCACCGCAAGCAATTTGCCCGCTTCGACAGCACTCGTAGCTGCTACTGTTAATTGAAAACTCTGTTCTCCTAAAATTTTCTGAATCTGATTTCTTTCTAGAATTTTATAAGTTGAGTGCTGGGAGAATGCATATTGAACAAATTCTGTTACTGCACTTGCTGTTGTAGAATCTATTTCACCCCCACTTTCAAACGGTAGTATTGCAGCGGTTCTACTTTGCCCAATTAGCTGTATAAAAGAATAAGAAAGAACAAAAATTGTGATAAACAATTTTTGCGTAGGATTCATTTTTGCTTCCCTTTCTCAGTCAGGTTTCTCTTCGTGGCCATGTAAGTACTTTGTGAAAACGTCATCAGGTTATTCTTGGGGTGGAGGCTGAATTGCATCACGAATAAAAGTGAGCACATAACCGACAATCAGACCCAGAAGAAAACCAAAAGTAGAGCCATCTACTTTTCCTGTATATGTGAGAATACCAGCAGTCACGACAATCAGAGTTACAACTATTACTGCCACCCACGCCATACGTAGTCGAAAACGCACTTCTGCCTCTTTCGACTTCAGCATACGTTCAGCTGTAGTTGTAATAATCCGAAGTACAGGATCAACTTTTTCAACAATTATATTTATAACATCAATTATTGTAGGAGTAGTTGACTTCTCTCTATTTAGGCTAATCTGTTCTGAATCATGGGCAAGTTGTGATTTTTCGTCCATATTTTTACCTTAATTAATTTGCTCCATTTCGAGATTCATCAATCTCTATGAGTTTTTTCTAGAACTGATGTTCTACTCATTGCTAAGCTCTATTATTGCGCTCCAAAACAGAGTTTTGGAGCGAGTTCGATCTGAACGACTCCTGGAATGCAACCGAGGTGACAAATGACACTATCTGATGTTTTGCTCCAAAGGAGCCACTTCGTGACGCTCCTAAGTGGCGGCGGAATGCAGCTCCACTAACCGCGCTTTCTCTTTTTTCCCGGTGGCGCTCACGGGAATCTTGTCGATAAACTCCACATACTTGGGAATTTTGGTGGAGCTGAGGTGCTGGGTGCAGTAGGCGATGATGTCGTTCTCTTTCAGATTTTTGCCGTTGACCACGATGTAGGCTTTGATCGCCTCGCCCAACAGGTCATCCGGCACCCCGATAATGGAGCAATCCACCACTTCCGGCAGGCGCACGATCACCTCTTCGATCTCCTTGGGGCTGACCCGCTCCCCGCCCACTTTGATGAATTCTTTCTCCCGCGCCACGATGTAGATGTAGCCTTCTTCATCCACGGTGCCCAGGTCGCCGGTGAAGAGCTTGCCGTTGCGAATGGTGCGGGCGGTCAATTCCGGGTCCTGGAAATACCCGGCCATGATGTTCCCCCCGCTGGCCGACAATTCCCCCACCTCGCCCGGTTTTACCGGCTGGCCGGCTTTGTTGAGCACCTCCAGTTTCACTCCCGGAATTCCCCTGCCGATGGAGCCGATTTTGGCCGGGAGCATCTCCGGGGGCAGGTAGGAGAGCCGGGCGGTGGCTTCGGTTTGCCCGTACATCACGTAGAATTTTACTTCCGGAAACGCTTCCGTGAACTCTTTGATAAACGGAACCGGCAGCTTGCCCCCGGCCTGGGTAACGTAACGCAGGTGCGGGAATTTCGTCTCTTTGAAGCGCCGCGACTTGCGGAGAATGATCTGGTAATGGCTGGGAACCCCGGAAAACCCGGTGCATTGATAGGTTTGCAGGTCTTCGATGACGGTGTTTAGCATCATAAAGGTATTGTTCAGCACCAGGGAGCCGCCCACCCGCAGGTGGGTGTGCAGCAGGGATAACCCGAAGCAGTAATAAAACGGCAGCACCACTTCGATGCGGTCGGCCTCGCTCAAGTTCAAATACTCGATGATCGACTCGGTGTTGGCGATGAGGTTTCCGTGAGTGAGCATCACCCCCTTGGGAAGGGCGGTGGAGCCGGAGGTGAAGAGGATTTCCGCCAGGCGGGAGGGGTTGAAGGCGGTCTCGAGTTTCGAGTTTTGAGCTTCGGGTTTCGAGTCTTGAGTTGCGAGTTGCGAGTTGCGAGTTGCGAGCGTGGTCGGCGCTTGCCCGGGAAAGGTCGCCGGGGCGGATTCGTCAAAAACCTGCTCGAACAGGGGGCTGAATTTTTCTACCGCGCGTTTCTGGATGAACCCAATCTTCGCCCCGCACTGCCCCACGATGTGCGCCAGCGCTTCCGCGCCGATGGCGGGATTGACCGGCACGCAAACGTTGCCGGATTTGATGATCCCCAGGTAAGCGGCCACGAAAAACACCGAATTTTCGCCGATGAGGAGGATTTTTTGATCCTCCCCGGCAATGCGGTTCAAATGCGCGGCAATCCGGCAGACCTCGCGGTACAGCGCCGGGTAGGAAATCTGTTCGGCATTCCCCACGATCACGTCCTTGTCGAGGAACGCCGAGGCTTCAAAAGCATAATCCGTGAAATTCATGCAGCGACTCCGTAATTTTGGAGGATATCCCGGATCTTTTTCACACTGCTCATATTGATAATGTCATCCATGTCCAATTCGATGTCGTACACTTCTTCCAGGCGGGCGGTAAATTTCAGGTGGTTCAAAGAGTCCCACTTTTCGATTTCCTGGTATTTTATATTATCGTGAACTTGTTCGACCGGGATATTGAAGCATTCGCTGAAAATCTGTTCGATGGTCATATCATAATCCTTCCGATAAGTGTGTGTGAGACATAATTCCCTTTTTGTCCAAACGCGCCGTTGCGGCGCTCAACAGGTAAATATGGGGATTTGAATGAAGGCGGGGTTGATTCAAGTCAAAACGGGGAAGGGACGAATTTTGCGAAGCCTTTTAGATCCGGTGATGTGGCAAAGAGAAAAAAAGTGGCGGCTGGCAGTCGGCTTACATGTCAAATTGCACCCCGGAATGCCGGGGCGGCAATCTTAGATTATCACTGATGTTACGCGTTTTGCCACATGGTTCGATAAACTCACCATGCAAAAGACACGGAGAACACAGAGTTTACATCAACTTTTTCAGTGTTTTTACTTCTCAGTGCAATCTCAGCATCAATAAACATTTAATTTCCTCCGCGCCCTCTGTGGCTCTGTGGCAAATTCTTTTGTCCTGCGTAACATCAGTTATCACAATTCCAGTATTTCCCGGAAGGTCTCGATGGATTTTGACATATCGAAGCGTTGCCGGTGTTCCCGGATGAAATCCAGGTTGTACTGCGGATGATGATAGAGGAACAGTATGCCCTTTTCCACGTCCCGGACGTCGTTGTAATCCGCAAAAACGCCGAAGCCTTCTTCCACCGCGGCCGCGGTGGCGCTCTCTTTCTCCGCCACGGCAAAAATCGGCTTGCCCAGGCAGAGGTAGTCGAAAAATTTGCCGGGCAATTGCAGTTTGGTGAGGGGCTGCAACAGGATGAGCACCTGGCTTTCGGCCATCATTTCCATCACTTTGGGGTAACTGACCCGGGGTAAAAAGTGCACCACGTCCTCGATGCCTAACTCCTTCGCCAGCGGGGGGACGTGCGCCAGGTCCGCGGTAACCCCGCCGATAAACTGAAACAGGATTTTCTCCCGCTCAATCTCGCCGCGTTCGGCCAGGTTCTTCACCGCGTAGAGGATGGGGGTGGGATCGCGAAATTTATAGAGCGAGCCGGCGTGGATAAAGGTGACTTTCCCGGCTTTTGCGCCGGGTTGATCGCCGCCGGGGGCAGCGGGGGAAACGCTTTCCGGGTCGTACCCGTTGGAGAAAAATTTGAATTTATCCGCCGGAAGATCCGGGTAACTGCGGACAAAATCCTGCTGCATCTGGCGGGTGATCAGGGTCACCTGGTCGGCCTTGCTCACCACCCAGCGTTCAAAGCCGATGATCCGGCGGTGCTTCCAGCGCTCGAAAGCGTTGAGGGTGCGTTCCGCCGCCTCCCAGGGCGAGCGCGCCCAGGGATCCCGGAAATCGACTACCAATTTTTTGCCGGTGAGGATTTTGAGAATGGTAGAAATCAAGTGCAGGCTGTGGGAGGGGGAGCTGGAAAAAATCACCTCCACCCGCTCTTTTTTGATGATGCGGTAGCCTTTGAGCACCGCCAGGGGCAGCCAGGTGACGTGCTTGTCCGGGAATTGAAAAATATCGGTGATAAAATCCTTCAAATTTTGCCACCACCCTCCCTGCCATTTGGCGACCTCCGGGCGGGGAGCGCCTTCGGAGTCGCCCGAATCTGCCAATCTGAAGACCGGGCGCGCCTGTTTCACGGAACCGCGCTTCAGCCGGGAGCGAATGGCGTGCCGGAAGTTCAGCAAAAAAAACACCAGATCAAATTTATGGGTGCGGTAAACCGTAACCCGGTCGAGGTAGGATAGTTTGCCGTTTTCGGCGCGGCCGGGGGGAAGGGGATAGTAATTTTCCTTTAAAGTCAGCACCGCGACGGCCCATTCGGAAGGGTCAAGGTATTTGCAGATTCGCAGAATCCGCTGGGTTCCGATGGAAAGATTGGGGGGGTAATTGGTGGTAATAATCAATAAACGTTTCATCGGGCAACCGGGCTTGGTAAGGCGATTTCGGGCTCCGCTGCCGGCAATTCCACTTCCGGCTGAGCTTCTCTCTGCAGCCGCTCAAATTCCGCTTTTTGCATGTTGTAAATCATCAAAACAAAGGAACTCAGCCAAAATACGATTTCGGCGTACTGGCGGCTGTGGAAAATACCCGCCGCGCAAATTCCCAGCAATCCCAACTGCGCCGCGGTCATTTCCAGGGAATATTTTTGGAATGCCGGCACTTTTTTGGAGAGATATTTGGATTTGATACTCAGGTAAAAAATATGGGCCAGGAAACCGAGGTACAGGATGATGCCGATGAATCCCCAGTCCGTCAACACCGCTACAAAGGTATTGTGCTGGGTTTTATCATCGTCGATTTCCGGGATATAGTCGCGGGAGAGCTCCGCGAAACCTCCCCCGCCCACCCCGTAGGGATGGTCTTTCCACATCCGGTAAGCGCCCCCCCAGATGTGCAGGCGGCTGGTCGCGGAACCGTCGTCGTAGGTTTCCATGGTCTGGCGTTCGGTGAATTGCTCATTGGTCAACCGGGTGAATAAGAATCCCCCGATAACCAGGCCGGCAATTACCGCAAACCGCGCCTTGCCTTTCACCAGGAAAATCGAAAATACCCCCACCACTAACAATCCCAAGAAAGACGCCCGGCTATTGGCCAGGATGATCAGGTTGAACAGAAAGGGGATCGTCAGCGCGGCGAAGATTTTGGCCCAGCGATTTTTGGTGGTCAGAATATACATTCCGATGAACGGCAGCACCGCCACCACGTGGGCGGAAACCGCGTTTTCCTCCGTGGCGTTGGGCGCAATCATGCCAATGTTCCGGTTGGACCCTTCACTGTAAGCGATCCATCCCCAGTAGCCTAAGCAGAGGATCATCACCCAGACCATTTTCCGGTAGTCCTCATAATCGCGGATGATGGAGATCATCAACACAAAATTGATCAGAACTTTGAAGATCTCGAAAGCCTTTGAGTAGCTGGCCTCGGGTATGACCGCGTGCATGTAGGACACGAAGTACATATTCAGCACCATCAGGGTGACCCAGAGGGCGGGGCGGAGATCCGGTTTTTCCAGGGGATCCTGTTTGGAGCGGTGGATCAGCCAGCTTAGCAGGGTGGCAATGGCCACCGTAAATGACCAGCCTAACGGATTATCCGGTATATCATCGCCCCACCAGAAGTAGGGCGGATGATTATGCCACTCGAAGATATATGTAAAAACGCCGTACACCGGCTTGCGGAAGGTCATAATCAGCCCGGTGAGATAGATCAGGCAGAATACAATGGCGGTAACGCTCATGGCGATCCTTCAAATTGAAATCTTAGCGCCTTCATGTCTTAGAAGGTGTTTGAAAATTCGCCACTAAGCCACAAAGTTCCAAAGAAATCACAAAAAAGTCTTAAAAATCTTAGTGAAAACTTTGTGTCTTAGGGGCTTCATGGCAAATTTTGGATTTTTCAAACACCCTCTTAGTCGCTGAATAGTAACCAAACATTGCGGCGCAGGAACTGGCGCTCATTTTTTGTTCAGCCGCAAATTTAACCTTCTCCTCAAACCGGGTTGTGATGGATAACGGCTTCCGGGGAAAAACTTGCCGGAGGGAGAGGGGAGAATATGAAGGGGGTAACAGAATGGCGCTTTTGATATAGTGTGCAACTTTAACGGGCCAGATTGGAGAATTTCTCGACGATTTTATCCCATAACTCGGAAGATCATGTTCCGATTTTAGTGATAACATTGGCTTGACGCAATGTGGCGATGCGATCAATTTTTATCACCGAATCAACGCGCAAGCCTGTTTGAACAAATGAAGGGTCGTTCTTCCGAATCAGAATCTCTCGGTTTGAAATTTTTCCCGGCGCTATCGAACTTATCGCACAAATCACAATATCGTGATACTTGTCCTTCGTCCGGGTAATGACAACAGCAGGGCGAACTTTAGATTGTTTAGGAATCGTAAAAGGAAAATCAACCAGAATAATATCGCCGGGTTTCAATTGTTTCTCTCCCCAATTGACCGCGCATAATCCTGGTAAACGTCTTCCCGGGGATCATTCCAAAATTCAAAAGCCTCCTCGCTCAGTTTGAGATAGCCCAGCCTTTCTATTTCCTGAATAATTTCATCGTCAGACAACAGACGGGTTAAAAATAACCAGAGCTCCTTTTCTCCAAGATTTTTGATCTCTTTATAAAGTTCCTGGGTTGACATATTCATTCCTCTATTTTGAATTAAAATATTTCTTTGATCAGCAGAAAACAACAGAAAAAATTGGCGGAATCTCCGGAGACAACGTCTCCAGAAAACGTTTCCAACCGGAGATGGCAACGTTTATTTCCGGCTCAGCGGAATATTTTTTTCTGAACGCTTTGAAGAAAAGGCGCCACGGTCGGCAGGGGATCGAACCAGCGGAAGTGCGGAAACACCTGCGGCCGGGCAACGCTCTTCAGCCAGCTCCAGAAGGTAATCTCCTTCAACCCCTTCAGCTCTTTGTAGGCTTTATAATCCAGGGACGGGAACCATAAAGTCATGCGCTGTTTGTAAGAATTTGACTCCGGGATGGGAAGCCCGGCCAGGTGGTTATAGAGAATCAGCGAAGTATCCATACCGCAGCGCACCAGCAATTCGTGGGCGGCGGTAAAGCGGGGATTGCACTCGATGATTTTCAACTGCCCGTCGCGTAAATCGCGTTTGAACTCCACGTTGCCCAGCCCCCGGAAATCGATGCCCTGGAAGAATTTCAAGCCTAATTCGGCAATTTCCGGGTCCCACTCGGTAATATGGTAGGTGGCCGGCCCGTTATTCTTCGGAAAGCGGCGCAGCACCTTTTTGGTGTAATGGAAAAGGGCATTTCCCCGGGAGTCGATGTAGGTATAGTAGCTGCCTAACAGGCTGTCCGGGCCGGGGATGAATTCGCTGATGATCACTTTCAATTCATATTGCAGTACTTGCTGCAAGCGGCGCTGAAGCTCCTCCGGTGAGTTCACGATGAACAATTTATCATCCGGGAAGAAGCGTTTGAACACGTGCGATTGCTGCGGCTTGACGATCATGGGGAATTTGAAATCGCCATCGATCTTATGCGCGTCCGCCGGGCCTTCCACCGCGGTGAATTTCGGGGTGGGCAGCCCGATGGAGCGGGTCAACTCCATGGTTTTGCGCTTGTTGATCAGCAGTAATTGCAAATCGGGAATGGATTCGTCCAAAATATAATGGTTTTCCAGCTCCTTGCGAAATTTGGCCACGAATTCTATAGCGTCGTCATTGCAGGGGAAAACCACGCTGCCGTGCAGAGGGGCGGCGTTTGATGTCAACAACAACTCTCCCCAGTAATGCGCCGCGCCGTCCTTGCTGGGGATGGGGAATATTTTATCGGCATAGCGGGTATAGCAGGCCCCGGTGTTGCGCAGCACTGCAAGATATACCCGGATTCCCTGCCGGCCCAGGGCGCGGGCGATGGCCAGGGCGTTGGAGGTTCCGCCTAACACCAGCACCGGCGGTTTTTTCGGGTGTACGGTCTTCATTACGCTTTGCACATTTCCTTTCCGTTGTGATGCGTTAGTGACAAGCAAGGATGCTTGTCGCACTGTACCGCTACTGGCTCAGGATATATTCCAGAATCGCGCGGGCGACCGCGGCGTTTTCCGATTTATTTTTGATCAGGTAGTGATGATGCAGCCCCGGGTTGGTGTTGATCTCGTTGATAACCCCCCCCGCGTCCCCCAGGGAACGGGTAATATCCGGGGTAATCAAATCTACTCCTACCAGTTTCAGTTTGAATAATTCGGCAATTTCCGCCCCGATCTTAATAGTGGAGGGATGCACAACCTGGCGAACCGACTCGTTCTCCGCGGCGGTATTCTGGTTGACCACGGTTTTCAAGGCGATTTTTTCTCCCGCGCCGGGGCGATACCCCAGGGTAAACCCCTGCTGTTTGAGACACAATTTGCATTCGTAATCGATTTCCAGGGGGGAGAGGGCGATGATTTCCGGCGCCTGCAGGCGCTGGCGGTTCTCCGACTGCATCAATTCCTTCAGGGAGCGCTTCCCGTCGCCGGTGACCACCGGGGGATCGCGTCGCACCGCGTCGATGAAATTGCCGTTCAAATACAACAAGCGGTAAGAACTCCCGGCAATTTCCTTCTCGATCAACAATCGCTCGGAAAAGGTCGCCGCCCACCAGGAGGCTTTGCGCAGTTGGGAGAGGGTTCGAATCTTGGTGGTAATCCCGTTGCCGGCCCCGGTCGCGGCGGCCGGTTTCACCACGCAAGGCCCCCCGGTTTGGCGGATGAACTCCAGGGCTTTCCCCAGGGAGTGGAGGCGGTATTCTAAGTAATCCTGCACCGGGTACTTCCGTTCGGACAAAATCCGGTGTACCAGCGGTTTATTGCCGGCCATGCGCAGGCTCAGGTGATCGTCCAACATCACCTTCGCTTCCAGCACGAAGGTATGAGCGGTATTGCGGCTGATTTTAAAGTATCCGTAGCCGAAATCTTCGATCTTTGCGCCGATTTCCGCGGCGGTATCTTCCCACAATTGCCGGTAAAACCGCTCGCGCAGGCGCTCGAATTGCGGGCGCTCCGCCACCCGGTGATCCAGGAAGTAGCGTTTGATTCGGTAATAAGCAACTAAAAATTCACTGAACAATTTTTTCATTCCTTTACAACGTTTGCTGCCGGGCGCATCATTGAGTGAGAAGTTGCCACTTTTCACTCAATGTCATTTAGTTAAGCCGTCATGGTTGTCATTCCCGCGAAAGCGGGAATCTATAACCCCTTAAATCTCTGGATTTCCGCTTTCGCGGAAATGACATTTTGTATGCGATTCTTCTTAACTAAACGACATTGACTTCTCACTTGCCACTTCTCACATCTTGATATAACATTTCAATTAAAACCGGGTTGAAAATTTCCACCCCCGCGGGATTGAGATATTCCCGGTCATGGAAATGCGCGTAGGGGTCGAGGGGCAGGGGGATTTTGTTGAAATCGTAGTAAACCACCCCTTCTTCCCGGGCGATTTCGGCAAAAGTGCGGGATATCTTTTCATAATTGGCGATGGCGCCCAGGTTTTGGGGCGGTTCCGGCTTGGTCGCCAGAATGATCCGGGCGTTGTTCTCTTTTACCAGGCGGATGACGTCGCGAATGGCCTGCAATTGCTCTTCCCGCGGAACCACCGTTCGCGCAGGAGATTTACGCGGTTTTTGATCCACGAACCGCGCTTCATAGCCAGATTCCTCGCCGGCGAGGCTCCGGGTAAATTCGACGTAGCCGCCCGGTATGTAGCGTTCGTCCTCATCCGGTTTTTGGGTGAATTGCGGCGCCAGCCCGCTCAGGTGCAGCATCCATTTGGAGACCGCGAGGTTGACGGCGTGGGGGCTTCCGATGGCCAGGGCCATTTCCATCATTTCCGGGGAATAGGAGACGTTCTGCGAAAGGTCGTAAAAACATTCCAGCCCGTCGCGGTCGATCACCCGGTAATTC
Organism: Deltaproteobacteria bacterium; assembly: GCA_011526015.1. GTDB lineage: Bacteria > Calditrichota > Calditrichia > RBG-13-44-9 > J075 > JABWBP01. The sequence goes on from WYBG01000149.1 coordinate 12,141, forward strand.
AGATCGAATACCACCAGTTTGGGATTCAACGCCGCGAAATAGCGTTTCAACAAATAGTAAGTATTCAACGGGGTTTGCCCGGTGGTTCCCATGTTGAAAGTTTCCAGGCCGTGTTCGGCGTAAATCCGGGTATCGAAGGTGCGGTAACAATGGGAAGAGCCCAGGAAGAGAATATCCAGGTTTCGATAGTTCTGAATATCCTGAAATCGCTGCAAGGTAAACCCGAATCCGCCCGGGGCCACCGGGTTGCGGGCGGCGATCTTCATAAGGGTTTGGTCCCCCACCCCCACGGTGGAGAAAACGAAGGCGCTGAGGAAGTATAGTCCCCCCAGCACGGCGAGAAATAGCGCGGTTTTACGAATCATAGCCATTCTAAAATTGGAAATAGATGAATTCCGTATGGTTGAATACTCCGAAAAATACGATTCCCAGGATCAGAGCATAATAAATCGCCCAGCGGAACATGCGCGGCTGTCCCAGAACCAGGGTTCTGAGCTTGCCGGCGCGTTCCAGCAAATGGAAAACCTCTAACAGCAGGATAGACCCCAGGGCGATGAGCAATTCTCCCCAGCCCAGCGCCACGTTGATAGCCGCTAACCCGGCGGGAGAGAAATCCAGCCGGAGCAGGTTGCCGAGGATCAGGAAGGCATCGGCAACGGAGTTCGCCCGGAAAAAGACCCAGGAGAAGCAGACCAGGTGGAAGGTGAGAAAGATTTTCAAGCCCCGCTGCAAGAGCGGGAAACGGTCGATTTTCACTAACCCGGCCAGCGCCTCCCGGGCTTTTTGGGTCCAGATGGAAAAAACCAGGTAAAACCCGTGCAGAAAGCCCCACAGCACAAAGGTCCAATTGGCCCCGTGCCATAACCCGCTTACCAGGAACACCGCCAGAAGGTTGAAATACCAGCGCGGCTTGCTCACCCGGTTTCCGCCCAGGGGGATGTAGAGATAATCCTTGAACCAGGTAGAAAGGGAGATGTGCCAGCGTTTCCAGAACTCCGCGATGGATTGCGAAAAGTAGGGCTGCCGGAAGTTGAGCATCAAATCGTAGCCCATGATCCGCGCGGTTCCGATGGCGATGTCCGAGTAGCCGGAAAAATCGCAATAAATCTGGAACGCGAAAAAGTAGGTCGCCAGGATCAGGGTGAGTCCCTGGTACTCTCCCGGGGAGTTATACACCTGGTTGACGTAAATCGCCAGGCGGTCGGCGATGACCACCTTCTTGAAAAATCCCCACAACATCAAGCGCAGGCCGGAAATCAGGCGGTCGTAATCGAAGCGCACCGCGCGATCGAGCTGGGGCAGCAAGCGCGTCGAGCGTTCGATGGGGCCGGCCACTAATTGGGGAAAGAAGGCCACGTAGAGGGCAAAGGTGGTGAAGCGGCGCTCCGGCTCTTTTTCTCCCCGGTACACGTCGATGGTATAACTCATGCTCTGGAAAGTGTAAAAAGAGATGCCCACCGGCAGCAGCCAATCGAATCCGGGGAAGCCGTAAAAAATATTGAATTGTTCCAAAACCGCCCGGATGGATTCGTTAAAGAAGTTGGCATACTTGAACGCGAACAGGAGGCCGAGGTTGGCGGCCAGGCTGAGAATGAGGTATTTTGTGCGGGCGCTCTTTTCCGCGGTTTTGCCCATCCGCAGGGCGGCGACATAGTCGATCAGGGTAGATACCAGAATTAAAATGGCGTATTCCGCCTTCCAGCACATGTAAAAATAATAGCTGGCCGCCAGCAGAAAGACCTGGCGAAACCGCTGCGGCAGGCTAAAAAAAACCGCCACCACAATGGGAAAAAAGATCAGGAATTCTATGGAATTGAAGAGCATCGCTAATTTCTTATGTAGTGGTTGAATGAAAGCAGGGAGACAATTAGCAATTAGCAATTGGCAATTGCCAATTGTATTCTCCCCTGCCTACTGCCAATCCCGGTAAAAACATTTCCATCCCTGGAAATTCGTCGGGATTAAACCTTCCGGGTTTAACTGCCTTTTGCTTTTCCGTTCATTTTGGAATGATAGAGGTTCCAATACAATTGCTCGTAACCGGAAACCGTACTGCGCAAAGAGAACTTCTCCCGCACCCGCTCCAGGGCCCGGCGGGAGAATCGCCGGCGCAAATCTTCATCGGCATAGAGGCGGTGCAGCTCGCCGGCTAAGGTTTGTTGGTCCCCCACGGGGAAGAGCAGGCCGTTTTCCCGGTGGCAAACCAGCTCCGGGTTGCCGCCGGTATCGGTAGCGACCACCGGCACGCCGCAGGCCTGGGCTTCTAAAATCACGTTGGAGCATCCCTCGCTCACGGAGCTCAGCACAAAGACGTCGAACATATTCAAAAGGGTTTCCGGGTCGGAGACCGGGGGAATGAACCGCACCTGCTCTTGCAGGCTCAATTGCGCGATCAATTCCTGGTAGCGGCGTTTCATCTCCTCCCCGGCGCTTCCCCCGCCCCCCACCAGCACCAATTTTGCCGCCGGTATTTTTTCCCGGAACCACCGGAATGCTTTGATGAGCGTAAAATGGTCCTTCACGGGATGAAAACGCCCCATGGTACCGACCACGAAGCTCCCCTCCAGCCCGTACTGTCGGCGATATTTTTCCCGGAATTCCGGGGAAGGATAGAAACGCGCGGGATCGATGCCGTTGTAGAGCACGGTGATATTATCCTTCCGGTAGCCGAAGGAGTCGCGCAGCTTTTTTTCCAGGTCCCCGGCCACCACCGTCACCGCGTCGAAGCGCGGCCAGAGGTATTTCTGAACCCGGTCCTTCATAAAGGAGCGCTCGAAGGTGCCGTGCTCGCCGTGAATGAGCGCCGGGGTTTTCGCCAGCCGGGCGGCCAGGTAGCCTTCTAACAGGGTGTTCCAGGAGTGGGTGTACACGATGTCGTAGCGGTTGCGTTTCAGAACCTCCGCCAGGCGGCGGGCGGTCTCCCAACTGTTGGCCGGGGTTCCTTCCAATTCGATAATGTTGAATTGGTCCACCGGGAGCAATTCCCGGTAGCGCACCCCCTGCAAGACGATGATGTCCACTTTGAAGCGGGAGCGATCCATCCCGGAAACGATTTTCAGGACGCCCTGCTCTTTCCCGGCAGGGCCGACGAAGTATAGCAGGTGGGCAAGGTGGATTTTTTTCATAAAGACGTTTGATGCTCGATACTCGATGCTGGATGCTGGATGCTCGATGCTGGATGCTGGATGCTGGATGCTCGATACTCGATACTCGATACGCGATGCTGGATGCCGGATAAATTTTTAGAACGAACTATTCACTATCCCTTTAGTCACTTCAGACTCTTCAGACTCTTCAGACTCTTCAGACATTTCAGACACTTCAGACTCTTCAGCCACCTACCTCAGGGAATATGCCGTATAATCCGCGGCCCCAATGTTTTGGTGACGCCCAGGGGCAGCTTCGTCCAAACCTTGATGGCCAGGGAAAATTTCCGGTTATCGGGATTCAATTCCGGCAATTTTTCCCCTTCCGGCAGCACGTAAGCCCAACTGAGGGGGTGCTCCCGGGCGTTCCACTGCTTTTTGAACTGGTAAGTGCCGCTGCCCGGGGTGCAGCGCCCGAAATCGAACATCCGGCAGCCTTTTTCGATGGAGAGCTTCAAAGATTCCCAGTAGAGCATCATGTTGGGGCTGTAGCGGTTGAATTCCCGCAGGGAGGAGGCCCAGGGAATCTCCATAATCCCCTTGTAGCGCACCAGGAAAGAAGCCGCCACCGCCAAACCTTCCGGCGTGTAAACAGTGACGATAAAGGCGTCTTCCGGAAAGGTTTGCAAAATCTCCCCGAAAAACGCCTGCGGGAGCACCGGGGTGCCCAGTTCGCGCATATTGAGCGCGAAGACCCGGTAAAAATCACCGAGAAGCTCCGCCCCGCCGGCCCGGGCGCGCATATTTTCCTTCTCCGGGCGGCGAATCTGGCTGCGCAGCTTGGCTTTGAAGGAGTTGAACAACGTCTCGCTGTCCGGGGGCAGATCCAAGAAAAAGGTCACTTTATGGGATTTGGTCGGCAGCAGGGTCTCGACCGGGGTATCGAAGCGCAGTTCGACGTAGCCGTACTTTCTTTCCGCCCGCAGGTTTTTCAGGAAACCGTTCAGAGGAGCGGCCAGGGCGGGGTCGGATAACAGCGCCCCGCCGTAGTTGATAAAGGGAAGCGATACCGCGAAACGCCCGAAAAGGAAGGAACGGAATTCCGTCAACGGCAGCAGCCCTTCGATTCCTTCTCCGTTTCTGATCACGATATAGAGCGCCGGGTGGCCGAAGATTCGCTGAATCATCCGGCTCCATTCTGCCAGGTGATATATTTTCCCTCCCGGGTGTTCCAGAACGAAGCGGTCCCATCCCGCCGGGGGAGTCTCGCAAACTTCGATGTCAGTCTTCAGCAACGCTAAATTTTGATGTTCTGCAGCCATTGTTTATTCTCGAAATACCATTTTACGACCTTCTCCAGCCCTTCCTCGATCCGCACCGCGGGCCGCCACTTCAGTAACGCCCCGGTTTCGGTCAGGTCCGCCCAGGTGATGAGATTATCGGCCGGGTGGCGGGGCAGGAAATTCAGGCTGGCTTTTTTCTTTAATAATTCCTCCAGAATGCGGATCATTTTCAGCAATTCCATGGGGCGGTCGTTGCCGACGTTGAAAATGTTGTATCCCGGCAGATCCAAACCACGGATGGTCGCGTCGGCCACGTCGTCGATGTAGGTAAAATCCCGCGCCTGCTTCCCGTCGCCGTAAACATCTATCGGATTGCCGCGCTCGATGGTGAGGATGAAGCGGAAATAGGACATATCCGGCCGCCCGGCAGGGCCGTACACCGTAAAGTAGCGGGGAATGCTGATATCCAATCCATACAGGTAATGGTAAGTATGGCAGAGCGTTTCCGCGGCCTTTTTGGAAGCGGCGTACGGAGAGAGGGGGGTGTCGGTATGGTTGGTTACCTTGAAGGGGGTAGGGGTATTCCCGTACACACTGGAGGTGGAAGCCAGGACAAATTTTTTTATGCCCTGCTGCCGGGCGCATTCCAATAGATTGAGGGTGCCGGTGACGTTGGTGTCGTAATAGCTCCAGGGATCCTCCACGCTGGCCCGCACCCCGGCTCGCGCCGCCAGGTTCAGCACCGCGTCGAATTTGTAGCCCTGGAACAACCGTTCCATGGCCGGGTAATCCGCCACGCTCTCTTTGAAGAACGTAAAATCTTCCGAAGCTTGCAGCTTCTTTAAGCGCCA
>WYBG01000150.1 GCA_011526015.1 Deltaproteobacteria bacterium
GATGAAGTGCTGAAATACAAGACCGATCCCATGAAAATGGATAGCGACGGCGACGGGCTAAACGACGGCGACGAAGTGACGACCCACAAGACCGATCCGAACAAAGCCGATACCGACGGCGGCACCGTTAACGACGGGGTGGAAGTGAATCGCGGCTCCAATCCGCTGAATCCCGATGACGACGTGATGAAAGTTGCTGCCGGCGCTTCCATCGTGCTGGAAGGGGTTAACTTTGCTACCGGCAAAGCGGACATCGCCGCGGAAAGTGAAGTAGTTCTGGAAAAAGTTTATCAGGCTTTGAAAAACTTCCCGGACGTGGTTGTGGAAATCCGTGGTTATACTGACAGCCAGGGGAGCCGCGCTTCCAATATCAGCCTCTCCCAGCGCCGGGCGGACGCGGTACGGCAGTGGATGATCGCTAAAGGAATCGAGGGCAGCCGCATGACCGCCAAAGGATTGGGCCCCGAAAATCCCATTGCGGATAACGGAACCGCGGAAGGCCGGGCGAAAAACCGCCGGATCGAGTTTTTCCGCGTGAAGTGAAATTGAGTAGTTCTAAAAAGATAATGCTCGGTTCTCAAGAAGGAGATTTTCCGAAGGAGCCGCATCGTGGCGAATGCCCTAAGATGCTGTTTTAAAAGTCGCCTGCCTGGGCAGACAGGCCACTAAGTCCAAAAGACGCGAAGGGATCACAAAGAAACAATAAATTTCTTAGTGAAACCTGGTGTTTTTGTGGCTTCGTGGCATAAATTCAAACTTTTAAAACGGCTTCTAAAGTGGCAAGCCAGGAATCTTACCGCAGCATAAATCGTTTAGCACTACCGTAAAAATTAGCCCACCTATAAATCCGTACGCCTTTGCCCGGCGGGCAAAGGCGCACGGATAGGTGGTAAGAACCGGTTTTTCAATGGCAGCCACTCAACCGATTATCAGAAACAATTTTAACGCGTATGGCGCGCAATTTTAAGAATATTGCCAGCAAGAAATAATCATGGAATGTAAACCATTTATCAAGGAGTTAAGGATGCGTATGCGAGAGTATCTTTGTTTTCTATTGGTTTCCGTGCTGGTTCCCGGTGTTTCCGCCTTTTCCCAGGATGAAAAAAAAGAAGAAGAACCCAAATACGGCTGGAGCAAACAGGTGGTTGGGAATCTTAATTTCACCCAGAGCAGTTTCGACAACTGGTCGCAGGGCGGGGAAAATAGCTGGGCCTGGCAGTTGGGGTTCAATGGCAGGGTAGAGAATGACCAGGTAAAGACCAATTGGAGAAATATCGGTAAAGTGGAATACGGCCAGTCAAAAATCGGCGACGCGGAATCCCGTAAGTCGGCGGATGAAATCTTCCTGGAATCGGTGCTGTCCTATAAAATGAAATTCCACGTAAACCCTTATATTGCGGTTAACGGGCGCACCCAGATCGCCAGCGGCTATGATTATACCGGCGCAGAGAAATTGGAAATTTCCAGATTTTTGAATCCCGGTTATTTCATGGAGAGCGTCGGCTTTGAGTACCGCAGAGCAGAAACATTTCGAAGCCGCCTGGGCTTTGCCCTCAAGCAAACCCTGGTTACGGAAGAACAATTTGCGCCGCTTTACACCGATGAAAGCGATACCGAAACGCTCGAAAAAATACGCAACGAGGCGGGTTTGGAATCGGTTAGCGCGTATAATCGCAAAATTACCCCGACCATAGTGTTCGCCACCAGCCTGGAATTATTTTCCAATTTGAAAGCGTTTAACGAGATCGATACGCGCTGGGATAATCTCATTTCTGCAGAGGTTGCCAAATACGTCGCGGTCAGTTTTGCCTTCCAGATCTTTTATGATCGCGATCTCAGTATCAAGCGCCAGCTCAAGCAGGTTCTTTCGGTAGGATTGACCTATAATTTCTTGTAATCATTCGCGGGCATCTTTCCGCATCGGCTTTCAAATCCCCGGCGGGTTATCCCTGCCGGGGATTTGCTTTTATGTTCCTCAAGGTTAAAAATTACCCTAAACAGTTCTGTTCCCGCCGGTTGGCCGGAACATATTTATTGATAATTCACCCGGGCAGATATATATTCCCGGCGTTTTGGACGGAGCTTAACCATAACTCAGAGGAGCGTACCCGTGACCCGTGAAGAAATTCTGAAAATCTGCCTGGAAGAGGACGTGCGCTTTTTGCGCCTGCAATTTTCCGACATTTTTGGCATCAACAAGAACGTAGAGGTGCCCGCATCCCAATTTGAAAAAGCCCTGGAAGGCCAGGTAGCCTTCGACGGTTCTTCGGTGGACGGGTTTTCCCGCATCGAAGAATCCGACATGCTCCTGGAGCCGGATTACAACACCTTCAATATTCTGCCGCTGGATAATCCCCATGGGAAAATCGCCCGCATCATCTGCGACGTCAAAAATCCCGATGGCAGTCCCTTTGATGGTTGCCCGCGCCAGGTCTTGAAACGGGTATGCGAAAAAGCCGCCGATATGGGCTATACCATGTTTGCCGGGCCGGAAGCGGAATTCTTTCTCTTTTTGATGGATGAGGAGGATAACCCCACCCTTGAAACCCATGACGACGCCGGGTATTTCGATATGGCCCCGGCAGACCTGGGCGAAGAAGCCCGCCAGGAAATGGTGAATGTGCTGATAAAAATGGGATTCGAAGTGGAAGCGGCGCACCATGAAGTCGCGCGCGGCCAGCACGAGATCGACTTCAAATACGCCGACGCGGTTACCACTGCGGATAACATCACCACCTTCAAATTCATCGTCCGTAACATTGCCTGGAAGTACGGCCTGCACGCCACCTTTATGCCCAAACCGGTCTTCGGCATCAACGGTTCCGGGATGCACACCAACATGTCGCTGTTCAAAGACGGGGAAAATGCGTTTTACGATCCGAAAGCCGAATACCAGCTTAGCGACGCCGCCAAATATTACGTGGGCGGGATTCTCACCCACGTCAAATCTTTCCTGGCGATTACCAATCCCCTGGTAAATTCCTACAAGCGATTAGTGCCGGGATACGAAGCGCCGGTCAATATTGCCTGGTCGGAGCGCAACCGCAGCCCCCTGGTGCGCGTTCCCGCCAAGCGCGGCAAGAGCACCCGCATCGAAGTGCGCGTGCCCGATCCCTCCTGCAATCCCTATCTGGCGTTCGCGGTCATGCTTGCGGCGGGGTTAGACGGCATCGAGAAGCGGATTATCCCCCCGTCCCCCGTTAACCGGAATATCTTTGCCATGAGCGACCGGGAAAAGAAACGCTTGCGGATTGAGGCGCTACCCTCCAACCTGCTGCGGGCCGTGGAAGCGATGGAAAAAAGCTCCCTGGTGCGCGAAGTGTTGGGCGACCACATTTTCTATCACTTCATCAGCGCCAAAAAGCAGGAGTGGCATACCTACATTTCCCAGGTTCACAAGTGGGAAATCGACCGCTATTTGACGCTTTATTGAAGTGCCTAAAGTGAGCTAAAGTGACTAAAGTGAGCTAAAGTGCCTGAATGAACTAAAGCGGCTAAGCTGAGTTAAAGGGAAGCCGTCGTGAGGATTACCGGGTGTTTCAAATTGCCCGGCGGGAACATTCGCAAGCTCATAAAAGAGCGCCAACTTTAGTCATTTTAGCTCACTTTAGTCACTTGCATTCAGAAGGGATTATTTTGACTTGACAAAAATCGGGGTGAACCCTATTTTTTACCCTGACAAACACAGGTTGAGGAGCGATGGCGCTTACCAGGCGTGAGAAAATTGTTTTGGGCGAGGTAGTTCGCCAGTTTATCATCAGCGGAATGCCGGTTAGTTCCGCGTTGATCGCCGAGAAAAGCAAGTTGGGAATGAGCCCGGCGACGATTCGCAATATTCTGGCCGAATTGGAGCGCAAAGAATACATTTCCCAGCCTCATACCTCTGCCGGGCGGGTGCCCAGAACCCCCGCCTATCGCATGTATGTGGACAGCCTGATGAAGATGTCGCGGCTCTCCGGCGAAGAACGCGAACAAATTTGCCAAACCGTTCAGCAAACCGCCAGCGAGTTCGAAGACGTCTTAAAAGAGGTAACCCGCATCCTCGCCCAGGTGTCCCACCAGTTGGGAATCCTGGTGTCCCCGCGGATAGAAGAGGGCATTTTCCAGCGGTTAGAATTGATCGACCTTTCTTCCGACAAAATTTTGCTGGTGATGACCATTGAATCCGGTTTCGTGAAAACGGTGATCCTGGAAGTGGATTTTACGATTTCACCCCGTAAGATACAGGTCGTCAGCCAGATTTTGAATGAGCGGTTGCAGGGCTTGAAGGTGGCCGAAATTCGCAGCCGGTTTTCCGGAATTGTGCGGGATATCTGGAACGAAGAAAGCGGATTGGTTCAAGTATTCGCCCGGAGAGCCGGCCGGCTGTTCGATTTCCGGGAAAATATTCGTCTCTACTTCATGGGAACCCACCACATCTTCCAACAGCCGGGGTTTTCCAACGTGGAAGCGGCCTCCTCGGTGGTGGAACTGCTGGAAAACCGCGAGGTCATCGTTCACCTGCTGGACCAGGAGACCGAAACCGCCCCGATTACCGTTAAAATCGGGGAAGAAATAAAAGAACAGAAGATGCAGGAGTGCAGCATCATCAGCGCGCGCTACCGGGTCGGCAACATCCAGGGCATCCTGGGCATTATTGGCCCGACCCGGATGAATTATAACAAAATTGTGCCCCTGGTGGATTTTACAGCCCGCACGATTACCAGCGTGCACGGGAAAAATTAATACCATCCGGATTGGCCTGCCCGAACTCCGCAAGCATACAGGAATATACATCAATGGCTGCAAAAACAGACTATTATGATATTTTAGGGATCTCCCGCGAAGCATCTCCAGAAGAGATCAAGAACGCCTACCGCAAACAGGCCATGAAGTACCACCCCGACCGCAACCAGGGGAATCAAGAGGCGGAAGAAAAATTTAAAGAGGTCGCCGAAGCTTACGAGGTGTTGAGCAACCCGGATAAGCGGCAGCGCTACGACCGTTTTGGGCACGAGGGGGTTAAGGGCGGCGGCGGGGGGTACGACTTTCAGCACTTCGACCTGGCCGACGCCCTGCGCATCTTCATGGAAGAGGGATTCGGCATGGGCGGCTTTGGCGATTTGCTGGGCGGGCGCGGTTCCGGGCGCCGCGGCCCCCGGCAGGAACGAGGGCGGGATTTGCAAGCGGTTCTGCCGTTAAGCCTGGAAGAGATTGCCAGTGGGGTAACCAAAAAAATCAAGATTGCTAAACAGATTGCCTGCAAAACCTGCGGCGGAAGCGGCCATAAAACCGGCAGCAAGCCGAAAACCTGCCCCACCTGCCAGGGCGCCGGGGAAGTGCGGCAGGTTTCGCAGACGATTTTCGGGCGATTTGTTAATGTGAGCACCTGCCCGCAGTGCCGCGGGGAGGGAAAAGTCATTACCGATCCCTGCCCCACCTGCCGGGGAGAGGGGCGCGACCGGGGAGAGGAAACCGTGGAAGTGGAAATCCCCGCCGGGGTGGTCACGGGCAATTTTTTGACCGTCCCCAATAAAGGAAACGCCGGCCCCCGGGGCGGCCCCAACGGCGACCTTCACGTGGTGATCAACGAGAAAGAGCACCCCATCTTCGTGCGCCATGGAAATGACATTATCTACGATCTCTACGCCAGTTTTCCGGACCTGGCCCTGGGAGCGGAGGTGGAAATTCCCACCCTAACCGTTCAAGAGGAGAACCGGCATCTTCCGGCCGAGAATCCGGACCGCTACCAGAAAGTCAAGATCCAGATTCCACCGGGAACCCAGCCCGGCAAGGTTTTCCGGCTGCGCGGCAAAGGAATCCCGGAATTGCACTCCTACCATAAAGGGGATTTGCTGGTGCAGGTTAAAGTTTGGGTTCCTACCCGCCTGGAACAGGGCGAGAAAAAGCTGCTGAAAGAACTGGCCGAATCGGAGAACTTCATTCCCCCGAAAAAAGAGAAGGGATTTTTCCAAAAATTCAAGGAAGCATTGAATATTTGAATGCGTAATTCGTAATGCGTAAAACGTAATTTCCTGCTCCTTACGCAATACGCATTACGAGTTACGCATTCATCACCATAAATCACGCGTTCATTCCATGCACTTTACGGCTTCACAACAGAAGGGCATCCTGTTTATTTTGGTGTTTTTCCAACTGGCAGTGGTGTACCATGTATTGGATAGATGGCTGCACCCGGTTCAAGCCTATGATTTTTCAGCATTCGAAGAGAAATTTTATACCCGCTACGACAGCATTCAAAGCTACCTGCAGCAGGCCGATTCAAACCGCGTCGTCTTACAAGACCCTCGTCCCCCGGCTCAAATCCAGGCCTCCCCGCTGGCTCCGGCGCTGCCATTAAAACGTTCTCCGCAACCGGGCGATCAAGCCCGCCGGCTCATCAATATCAATACCGCCACGCTGGAGGAATTAACCGCGTTGCCGCGGATCGGGCCTAAAATGGCCGCCCGCATTGTGGAATACCGTTCGCAACACGGCGCTTTTGCGGCCAAGAAAGAGATTACCAAAGTGAGAGGAATCGGCGCTAAAACTTATGAACAAATTCAACATTTGATTACGGTTGAATAACCCCGCCTCGGAATCGGATTTGTGTAATTAACGTCACTGAGATAGCGGCGCCGGCGGAATAGTATGTGGATACGCGGCGGCGTGCAGGTGATAGATGAAGAAGTTAAATACCGCAGACTGATAACCGGCAACTAAACGAATGGAGTGTTTATGAGTTTGAAATTGCGTTTTATGGCAGTTGCTCTTGTTGTTTTCACAATTCTTTCCTGTGCGGATCACATTACCGAAAGCCGCGACGCCGGTAACGGCCCGGGGCAATCGGGCAAAAAAGCGCCGGCCACTGTTCAGGCAATATTCGACCAATCCTGCGCCCTCTCCGGCTGCCATCGCGATTTTCAACGTCCCTTTCTGACCGCCGACGTGGCCTATGATAACATTGTGGGGGTGCGGACCACTCAAAATCCGAGTCTCAATTTCATAGAGCCGGCTGATCCTTCCCGAAGCTATCTTTATTTGAAGATTACCGGGAGCAGCGGCATTATTCCACCTCGTATGCCCCCCCCGCCCAATGCCCCTCTTGCCCCGGCGCAGATCGATACCATTCGCATATGGATCGAAAATGGGGCGCCTTTCGAATAAATACCCCGCTTCGGGCCGGCAAAGGGCTTCATACAAATCCCAAAATTCAATCGAACCCCACAATAGATGGAGAATACGATGAACGATCTTCGGATAAAAGTTCTCCGGATGAAAATCCCCGGGATGAAAATCTCCCCGGGAAGAATCCTCTACAGGATGTGGTTAGCAGGTTTGCTCTTCGCCACCGGGCAGGCGGCGGAGTGGCAGGTGGATAAACAATCGAAAAACCTGGTCAAATTTACCTCGGAAGTGGTGGTGCTGACCTTCGACGGGGTAACCGATAAAATAGACGGTTTCATCTACTGGGAAGGAGAAAAAGCGTTTCCGGAAAACACCCGGATGCGCTTCGAGGTAGATCTGAATTCCATCGAAACCGGCATTGGCAAGCGCGACCGCGACATGCGCGACGTGCTGGAGACCGGGAAATGGCCTTTCACCTCTTTCGAGGGAACCCTTAGCGGGGTTCAACCGGTCGATTCCAGCCTCAGCGCCTACAACGCCACCGCAAAAGGGAAGATATTCATTCACGGGGTGGAGAGAGAAATTGAAGCGCCCGGAACCATTACCATGGAGCAGGGGAAAATGCACGTTATCGCAGATTTCATGGTGCGATTGAAAGATTTCAACATCGCCGCTCCTTCCCTGGCCGCGTTCGTCAAAGTGAGTGAAGAAATCTTTCTCCACCTGGATTTTTACCTGAGTGAAGTCAAACAATAGCACCTGAGAAGTGGTTTTAAAAGTTGCCTGCCTGGGGCAGACAGGCCACAAAGGCTCTAAGACTCGAAGGTTCACTAAAAAATGTTCTTACTGTAAAATATTCTGTGATCGTTTTGATTAACCACATGGTTCGATGAACTCACCATGCAAAAGCCACAGAGACGCAGAGGTTAGAAAAATAAGGTATCTCTGTGGCTCTGCGCCTCTGTGGTTAAACTTTTATCACCGGAAATTTTACAGGTTGAAAATATTTAAAATTCTTGGTGAAACTTTGTGATTTTGTGGCTTCGTGGCAAAAATTTGGATTTTTAAAACAGCTTCTAAGGCGCCGGAATCGATGATACTGAAACCGGTTTAGCCCCTCAACAACCCCAATATTGGAGGAAACGCCTTGAAATCTACAATCCTGTGCATGATGGTTTTTCTGCTCTTCCCGGCGCTGCTTTTATTCGCCCAACCGCAGTGGAAACGCAGCGAACCCGCCAAACAAGTCGATCTGGAATTATTCCACGCAACCATGACCGGGAATTTTCCCACTACCGAAACCATTAAGAAAGGAGATTTTCAATTTGAAATCTCCCACCGTTTCCTGCCTCCCATTAACGAGGGGTATGACGCCTTATGGGGATTGGACGGGCCGGTGAATATCCGCCTCGGCCTGGGGTACGGCATCACCAACCGTTTTATGGCCACGCTCTCGCGCAGCAACGTGATGGGCAACGTGGATTTGCAGCTTCGCTATAAACTGTTACAATTCCGCAATAATGTTTTGCCGGGGGTGGTGGCGCTGCAGGGCGGCGCGGCCTGGAATACTAATGTTCCCGATAACCTGGAGCGCGAGAACGCCGATCCGAAGAATTTTCAGTACTACGCCCAGTTGATCTACAATGTAATGTTTCTGAACAAAAAATTAGGGATCGGCCTGGTGCCCTCGTACCTTTATAACAGCGATATTTTCAGCGAAGATTATGAATACACCTTCACCCTGGGGAATTATTATCAATACTATTTCAATATGAA
>WYBG01000151.1 GCA_011526015.1 Deltaproteobacteria bacterium
GAGCTAATGCCGGATGTGGAAAAGGCGCTGCGATAAGCTGCCGGAGCTATATTTAATAGAGTTTAGGGCTTTTTTTTGTGTTCGTGTGTTCATGTATTCGATGACCTTGAACACATGAACACACGAACACATAAACACAACGATTACCCTTAACGAGTATATAACGGAGTTTTTCTCAATAAACACACTCTTCAAATATCGGAGATCGACGCATGGGATTGACTATCGGAATTATTGATTTGCTCATCATCTTAGGATATTTCGGAGCGGTTTTCGGAATCGCGGTCTGGTCAACCCGAAAAGGCGCGGTGCGGGAAACTTCCGCGGGCTACTTCCTGGCCGGGCGCAATATCGGCTGGGTGGTGGTGGGAACTTCGTTGTTTGCCTCCAACATCGGTTCCGAGCACCTGGTTGGCCTGGCGGGAACCGGGGCGGATAGCGGGGTGGCGGTGGGGCAGTTCGAGATCCTGGCTTCCCTGATTTTGCTGATCCTGGGGTGGGTGTTTGTGCCCTTCTACCTGAAGAGCGGGGTTTACACCATGCCGGAATTCCTGGAGCGCCGCTATTCCAAAGGCGCCCGCGCTTACCTCTCCTGGATTTCCATCATTGCTTATGTGCTGACCAAAATCTCGGTCACCATTTACGCCGGGGGAGTGGTTTTTTCCGCCATGGGAATGGATTTCTGGAGCGGGGCGCTGTTAGTGGTGATTGCCACCGGTATTTACACCGTTTTCGGCGGGCTGCGGGCCGTGGTGTTTACGGAATTCATGCAAACCTTCGTGTTAATCGGCGGCTCCCTGGTGGTAACGGCATTGGGCCTGTGGCAGATCGGCGGCTGGGGTGAGTTGTATAATATTGCCGGAAGCAGCTTTTTTAACATGTGGCAGCCGGCTTCGCACCCGGATTTTCCCTGGACCGGCATCTTGTTCGGCGCTCCCATCCTGGGAGTGTGGTACTGGTGCACCGACCAGTACATCGTGCAGCGGGTGCTCTCCGCCAAAGACATCGACAACGCCCGGCGCGGCACCATCTTAGGCGGATTTTTGAAAGTACTGCCCCTGTTCATCTTCGTGGTGCCGGGGATGATTGCTTACGCTTTAGCGAAGAGCGGCAAACTCGTGCTGGAACAATCCGACCAGGCCCTGCCGGCATTGATCGGCAGCCTGCTTCCCACCGGTTTGAAAGGGTTTGTGCTGGCGGGATTGTTAGCGGCGTTGATGAGCTCCCTCTCCGCGGTATTCAACTCCTGCTCCACCCTGATTACCTGGGATATTTACAAAAAATTTCGCCCGGACGCCTCGGAGCGGAGGCTGGTGACGGTAGGGCAGATCGCCACTGTCGTGCTGGTCATCTTCGGGCTGCTGTGGATTCCGTTTATGAAAAACATTTCCGGGCAGCTCTATAAATATCTCCAGAGCGTGCAAGCCTATATCTCCCCCCCGATTGCGGCAGTGTTCCTGTTAGGAATATTCATGAAGCGCCTGAACGGCAGGGGCGCGATGGCTTCTCTGTTGGTGGGTTTTGCGTTGGGGATGGTGCGTTTATTAGCGGAATTGAATAAAGAGCATCTCAGCGGTCTCTTACATACCTATGCCTCGGTCAATTTCCTGCACTTTGCCGTATTTTTGTTCGTGGTTTGTTCCGCGGTGTTGATCGTGGTTAGCCTGCTGAGCGCGCCGCCTTCGGAGGCGCAAATTGCCGGGTTGACCTACTCCACGGCCACCAAAACCGATTCCGACCCGGCCTGGCGGCGGAAGGACGTGATACTTTCTATTATATTGGCAGGGGTAGTCGGTTTGGTGTGGATCTATTTTAGGGGATAACTATGGATGCCAATCATGAGCTATACTCGTTAAGGGTTGAGCTATGAAGCGCTCTTCACCGCTGTCACCTTGTCTTACATCTTGACAATTTCATCGGATTGCGATAAATTTTATCAGTTTTGGCAGTTATTCTAAGCTGGCCGTTGCAAAACCAACCGCGGTTTAGAGTGTTCTGTCTTAACGGGGTAAATGGTTTTTAATTGTATGGTTTAACAGGAGGTATAATGTCTATGGCAGAGCGCATTAACGGCACTGTCAAGTGGTTCAACAATTCCAAAGGCTTTGGATTCATTACCGGAGAAGCTGGGGATGATATCTTCGTGCATTACACCTCGATTCGCGGGGAAGGGTATCGTTCGCTGAAGGAGGGCCAGCAGGTAGAATTCTCAGTTGTTGAATCTGACAAGGGCTTGCAGGCTCAGGACGTTGTCGTTATCTCTTCCTGAGAGAGAACAGAGACAGCTACGAGCAGTATTGCGGTGCGGCGCCTCCGGGGGCCGCACCATTTTTTTGACGGAGGTTTTTACCCGTTATTCACCCTTCCGCATTCACTATTCTGAATTCGGCGGTATTTTAAATCCGCAATCCGGGATTACATCTCGCTGCGGGATTGGAGCGCTTTGCTGAGGGTGAGTTCATCCACAAATTCCAGGGAACTGCCCAGGGGAATTCCCCGGGCCAGGCGGGTAATTTTGATCCCCTGGGGTTTGATCAACCGGGAGAGGTAAATGGAGGTGGCCTCTCCTTCGGTGCTGGGACTTAGCGCCAGAACCACCTCTTCCACGCCTTCCAACCGGTTCAATAGCTCCTTGATGTGCAATTCTTCCGGGCCGACGCCATCCAGCGGTGAAATGACCCCCCCCAGCACGTGGTAGAGTCCCTTGAATTCGTTGGTCTTTTCGATGAGCAGGATGGTCTGGGACTCTTCCACAACGCAAACGAGCGCCGGGTTGCGGCGGGTATCGCTGCAAATAGAGCAGATATCCTGTTCGGAAAAATTAAGGCAGCGAGAGCATAGCTTTATATCGTTTTTAACTCGCAAAATCGCCTTCGCCAGTTCTTCGCTGTCCCGGGCGCTTTCGTTCAAAATATGAAACGCCAGCCGGGTAGCGGTTTTTCGCCCGATTCCCGGCAGCCGGCCAAAAGCGGCGATCAGTTGTTGGAGAGCCTGGGGGAGGGTATTCA
>WYBG01000152.1 GCA_011526015.1 Deltaproteobacteria bacterium
AAACGGATTTTTTGCTGGCCGACGCCGCGGAGATGCTGCAAAACGCCTTCACCCGCTTGCAGGGCTGCGAGTGCCGGATTATGCCGGTGATCAAGAATGATCAGCTGGTCGGGCTGCTCAACATGGAAAACATCGGTGAATTTATGATGATCCATTCCGCCCTGAAGAAAGCGGCCGGTAAGATTCTCGCGCCGCAGAATTAACGGCCAGAGGGGGATAGTGCGTATTGCGTATTCCGTTTTCTTACGCACTACGCACTACGAAATACGCAATACGCAGCGGAGCATTATTATGAAGACTGCCCCATGATCATCTATCTTTCCGGCTGCGAAGAGAAATTCTGGGCCAAAAAACGGTGGGTTCGATGGTCGAAAAAACCAGGGGACAGTTGGAAGCCGAAATTAGCGTGGCGATGACCCGCTTCGAAAAAGAGCACTTAGGGCGGGGGCCTAAAGAGGTGCGCGCATACATTATCGAGGACATGATCCTGGTGCGCCTCAAAGGGGTGCTTACCCCGGCGGAAGAGAAACTGGCCGCGGACAAAGACGGCGCCAGACTGATCAAAGAAATCCGCATGAGGCTGATCGAAAATTCCCGCCCCCTCATCGAAAAGATCATCGAAGATATTACCCTGGCGAAAGTGCGCACCCTGCATACCGACATCAGCTCCAAAACCGGGGAGCGGATCATCCTCCTGGGGCTGGATCTCAATTTGGAAGCAGTATTAATTAAATGATTTGCCGGCAATGAAACCCCTTTCTACTTTCGGCGTAGAAGATTTTCCTTTTCGGATTCGCGAAAAGGCTAAACGCGAAAGGGTGAAAAGTTTAAAGGGAATCGAAAGAAGCGATAAAAGAAGCGGTAGAAAATTATCTGACCTTCGGGCAGACAGGATAGATAACAGTCTCGTTGCAGAGAAGGTTCGCTACACTGTAGGCCGGAACTCATCCATTCCCCAGGGGCGAGTTCCGGCCTTTTTGTTTATCTAAGAGCCTGTTTTAAAAATTGCCACGAAGACTCTAAGGCGCAAAATTCCATAAAGAAATGTTGCAACACTTTAGCCCTTTGAAAAACTCACGCAAAATGTCATTCCCGCGAAGGCGGGAATCCAGAAAAGTGCCTTAGAATATGGATTCCCACTCCCCGTATTCACGGGGACAAGCTTCGTGGGAATGACAGACGAAAGGATAAGCGGCCAAAATTTCCGAATTTTTCATAGCGCTAAAATGTTACGAAATGTTTAGAAGTCATAGTGAAACTTCGCGCCTTTGAGACTTTGTGGCAGAAAAAAGACCTTTTGAAACAGCTTCTAAGAAAAACAGTCCGGGCGCATGACGACACTTGCGATTTTCAAAACGGAATCAATAAAACTAAAAACAAACCACCAAAACCTGTGGAGGATTTTCAATGAACAGCATTAAAACATTCGTTCTGATGGCCGGATTGACGGCGTTATTCGTGGCCCTGGGCGGGGCCATTGGCGGGCAATCGGGCATGGTGATCGCCTTCCTGCTGGCCGCGGTCATGAATTTCTTCAGTTACTGGTACAGCGACAAGCTGGTGCTGCGCATGTACGGCGCGCAGGAAGTGAACGCCCAGACCGCGCCCCCGCTGTACAATATGATGCAAACCCTCTCCGAGCGGGCCGGCCTGCCCATGCCCCGGGTGTACGTCATTCCGGAGCAGCAGCCCAACGCCTTCGCTACCGGGCGCAACCCCCAAAATGCCGCGGTAGCCTTCACGGAGGGAATCCTGCGCAACTTGAGCCGCGAGGAATTGATGGGAGTGGCCGCCCACGAGTTGGCGCACATCAAGAACCGCGATATTCTGATCGGTACCATCACCGCGACCCTGGCCGGGGCCATCAGTATGATCGCCAACATCGCCCAGTGGAGCATGATCTTCGGCGGCGGCAGCCAAAACGACGAAGAGGGCGGGCCGGGTATTCTTGGCTCCCTGCTGATGATCATCGTCGCGCCAATCGCCGCGATGCTCATCCAATTTGCGGTTTCCCGCTCCCGGGAATACCTGGCTGACGAAACCGGGGCGCGCATCGTTGGAAAACCCCTCTACCTGGCCAGCGCCCTGCGCAAATTGCACCGCGGGACCGAGAGCATTCCCTCGCACGCCACCCCCGCCACCGCCCACATGTTCATCGTCAACCCCTTGCGCGGGGGCGGATTGATGAGCCTTTTCAGCACCCATCCGCCCATGGAAAAGCGCATCGAGCGCCTGGAAAGCCTGGAGCGCACCGGCGTGGCGGTAGGCTGAGCGCCGCCGCTGCGGGCAGCGAGGGAATCCGGAAAAGACAACCGGTCGAAACTAACGAACAGGGTGTGTGAACCATAGAGGGCCACCGCGGTTCAAAAACCAAATCCCCGGGTTCCCGAACGATAACCCGAATCCTGAAAGGAGCAACAGATGCGCCGCTACAAAAAAATTTTACTGGGATTGGGGCTTGACGGGCAGGATGAAACCATCATTCGTTACGCCGGAATGGTTTCGGAAATGGCCCATACGGAAACAATCTATTTCCTTCACGTGGCCGTGGGGCTGGACGTTCTTGGGGAGATTTATACCCAATACCCGGAACTGCGCGATCCGCCGGATCGCATGATCCGGGAGCACCTGGAAGACACGGTGCGGGAGAGTTTCCGCGGCTTTTCCGAAACGGAAACCTTCTGCGAAGTGGTCGAAGGAAAAATCCCGGATGAACTGCTGCGGGCAATCCGCATGAAAGACATCGACCTGGTGATCCTGGGACGCGGTTCCCGGGAAAATTCCCGCGGGCGGCTCGCAAAGAGAATTGCCCGCAAGGCCCCCTGCCCGGTGCTCATCATTCCGGGAAAGAGCGCAGTGCGGCTCAACAAATTGCTGGTAGCGACGGACTTTTCCGAGTATTCCGCCCCGGCAATGGAAATGGGAATCGCTTTCGCCTGCGCAGCCGGCATCCCGGAAATCCTGTGCTTGCACGCTTACCAGGTTCCCCTGGGGTATTTCAAAACCGGTAAGAACCAGGAGGAATTTGCCGGGATCATGCTGAATAACGCCCGGGAAAACTTTCAGCGATTCATCCGCCAGTTTGACCTCAAAGGGCTAAACGTTCGGGAAGAATACGTGCTGGAAAACGACGTCGCCAAAGCCATCCGCGAGGCCGCGGCCCGGAACGCGACAGATTTGATCGTGGTGGGTTCCCGGGGCAAAAGCGCCAGCGCCGCCGTGCTCCTGGGCAGCGTCACCGAAGATTTGGTCTCCTCGACTCCCGTCCCGATGTTAGACGCCAAACCCAAAGGCGCCGGCGTGGG
>WYBG01000153.1 GCA_011526015.1 Deltaproteobacteria bacterium
CCATTCTCCATTCTCCATTCTCCATTCTCCATTCCCCATTCCCCATTCTCCATTCACCGTTCAGCGTTCAGCGCACCTTTTTCACCCCCGCCCGGCTGCGGGTTCGGCGACGAACCGGCAGATGAACCCCCTCATGCGGCAGCGGGGCGGGAACCGCCGGTATAATCGCCATACTTTTTAACTTGATCTTGATTTTCATCTTCATCTTCATACCACACCATCCTTTCCGCTTTCATTCTCCGCCACTCCCTTTAAGGGATAAAGGGTGTACTATCACGTGGTCTTTGACAATTTTGGCGAGTATCAAGTAGCGTCGTCTCCAATTCCCCTCCTGGGAGGGGATTAAGGGGTGGGTCAAGGAGCACAGCCCTGAGAAAACCCCCGGCGTTGAGCCGCCTGGAAACCGCAGAACCCACCCCTGTCCCCTCCCCGGAGGGGAACTTCGGGAATGGACCCTGCAAACACCCATAAGCTGACAACCCTAAAATTGTCAAAGACTACGTGATAATACAGATAAAGGATAAATAAGGCGTTTAAAGCCGGCAGAAAATGCCCCGTTTCCCGGCGCCCGGCAGCGCGAAGCGCTCCTTGTGGGACAGCCGCGGCTTCGCCAAATCGCTCCCTTTTCTTTTATCCTTCATCCTTAATCCCTTATCCTTTTCCTTTTTACTTTTTACTTTTTACTTCTTCCTTCTACTCTTCTCCCGCGGCAGGTAGTTGAACTTCGGCATTCGCAGGCTCCTCAACGAGCGCTCTTTCCAGGGAACGCGATTGGCGGAAATCCGCCCGGATACCTGCCCGGTCAGCCGCAGCAGTATTCCCGCATAGATGCAAGAGAACAGCAGGGCGGTTCCCCCGTAACTGATGAACGGCATCGGCAGGCCGGTAGCGGGGATCAGGCGCAGGGTAACCATCATGTTGATGGTGGCATAATACACGAAATGGGCGGTGACGCCCACCGCCAGGTACACGTCGAACCGGTCCGTAGAGCGGCGGGCAATGCGAACCCCATGCACCAGGATGATCCCGAACAGCGCGACCACTGTTAAAGCGCCGATCAGCCCCCACTCTTCCCCGATGATGGCAAAAATGAAATCGGTATGCGCCTCCGGCAGAAAGAACATTTTTTGGGTACTCTGGGCAAACCCTACCCCGGCGATCCCGCCCTGCCCTAAGCTGACCAGGGATTGATAGACCTGGTATCCCGCGCCCTGGATATCCGATTCCGGGTTGAGAAAGGAGAGCACCCGGCGCATTTTGTAGGGCGAAATCACCGCCGCCGCGGCCAGGGGAGGAATGAACGCCAGCCCGGTCAGCCCCAAATGCCACATGCGGGTGGGGGCGGCAAAAAGCATGGTGACCCCGATCAGGATGATCATGGCGGCGCTGCTGAAGTTCGGCTGGCGCAAAGTCAAAAACGAGAATACCGCCACGTAGAACAGGTGCGGGAACACTCCCTGGCCGTAGCTGCCCATTATCTTTTCCTTGCGGCTCAGGGAGTCGGCGAAGAAAAGGATCAGGCTGAATTTAGCCACATCTACAGCCTGGAAATGAATCGGGCCGATATAAACCCAGCGTCCCCGCTGGATAAAGGCGGTATAGATCAGGATCGCCAGGCTGATCAACAAGAGAATCCAGGTATTCCCCTGCAATTTTTTGTACGGCAGGCTGTAGGCCGCGGCCATGCCCATCAATCCCAGGAACAGCCAGGTGAGGTGGCGCTTCAGAAAGTAGAAATGGTCGCCGAAATACTGCTGGGCATAGAAGGCGCTGGCGCTATACACCATAATGATCCCTAAAAGGATCAGCAGGAAGAACGCGGCTGCCAGCCAGAAATTTTGGAAACGTTTTTTCATCGTCTTTTTCGCTGTACGGGAGGCGGAGCCTCCACGGTGGCGATCCGACGCAGAGCGTCGGATCGAGCAAAACGTAGTGGATTCTTCTACTCGTCACAACGCTCCGCGTTGTGACGCTGCCAGGCTCTGCCTCGCGTTTTCCTTCTACCCTTAAAGCACCATAAACCCGCCTTCCAGCACGTTCATCTTCTTTACCAGCTCTTTGAAACGCCGCCCCCGCTCCTCATAATCCCGGAACATATCGAAACTGGAGCAGGCCGGGGAGAGCAGCACCACCTCGCCGGGGCGGGCCAGGGCGCGGCAACGGCTCACCGCTTCCTCCAAACCGGAGGCCTGGTACACCGACACCACGCCTTGCCAGGCCTGCTTCATGCGTTGGGACGCTTCCCCGATCACAATGACCGCCCGGGCGTGTTTTTTGAGCAGTTCGTTGATTTCCGAAAAATCGCCTCCTTTATCCTTTCCCCCGGCGATCAAAATGATCGGTTCCCGGAAACTCTGCAACGCGTATCCCAGGGAGGCGACCGTGGTGGCTTTGGAATCGTTCACGTACTGCACCCCTTCGATGGTGCGCACCGCTTCCAAACGGTGCTCCACCCCGGGGAAATTTTCCAGCACCCCGCGGATGGCGTCCGCGGGAATCCCCTGCAAAGCACTTAACAGGGCGGCGGCGGCCATGTTGTAGCGATTGTGCGGCCCGCGCAGCAGGGTTCGCTGCACCGGAATGTGCAGATTGAGGCGTTGCCAGCGGATTTCGATAGCGTCTTTGCGCCAGAACGCCCCCGCTTGCAGCTCCCGGGAAATGCTGAAAGGAATTTTTTGCGGGCGGGAAGCGGCGATGCGCCGGCTCAAAAATTCGTCGTCAGCGCAATAAATCAGAAGGTCCTCTTCTTCCATGTTGCGCAGGATTTGCAGCTTGGCCTGCACGTAGGATTCGTAATCCGGGTAACGGTCTAAATGATTGGGGGACAGATTCATAATCACCGCAACGCGAGGCCGGAAATTGGCGATGGTTTCTAACTGAAAGCTGCTGACTTCCAGGATGGCCGCCTCCGGGTCGGGCAGGCGGCGGATTTCCGCGGCCAGGGGCGAGCCGATGTTTCCCCCCACCAGCACCCGCTCGAACTGCTGCTTGAAAATTTCCCCGGCCAATTGGGTGGTGGTGGTTTTGCCGTTGCTGCCGGTAATGGCGATGACCGGCGCGGGGCAAAACCAGGAGGAGACTTCCAGTTCCCCGAGAATGGGGAGGCCCCGTTCCTGCGCCCGAACCAGCGCCGGAACGGTGAGGGGAATACCGGGGCTGATGCAGATGAGATCGCTCTCCAGCACTCGCTCGCTGTGGCCGCCAAACTCCACGGAAACGCCGGGCAGCGCGATTTCATCCCCGGAAAACGGCGTTGCCGGGCGGGGTTTTTGTTCGCTCAGCAGCACCCGGGCGCCGGCGGAGGCCAGCAATTCCGCCAGGGCAATCCCGCTGCGGGCCGCGCCTAACACCGCCACGGCCGCGCCTTTCAGCCGCTGGCGATTTTCCCGGTTATGGTGTGATATTTCGAACATCGCATCCTTAAAGAATTGAAAAGTGCAAAATGAAAAGTGAAAATTGAGGAGCAGATCCTCTCCTTCACTATCTTCTCTATAATTTTTCACTTTGTATTTTTCGGTAGCCTCCCTGTTGAGTGTTGCTAATGGATTCCAGGAGAAAAAAGTCGATTTTTAGACCAATTTTCTGCGATTTTGGACAGTTTCCATGGTAGAAACAAGGTAATTTAGACCAGCAACACTCGATAGGGAG
>WYBG01000154.1 GCA_011526015.1 Deltaproteobacteria bacterium
CCGGATGGTAAAAGTCAGCCTGCGCACCGTGGTGATGGACGTTCCCCCGCAGGACGTCATCACCCTCGACAACGTCTCGGTGCAGGTAAACGCAGTGGTCTATTTCCGGGTGGTGGACCCGGAGAAAGCCATCATTAAGGTGGAAGATTACCTGTTTGCCACTTCCCAGCTTTCCCAGACTACCTTGCGCAGCATTGTGGGGCAGGTAGAATTGGATGAATTGCTGGCGCAGCGGGAAAAGATCAACAAGGAATTGCAGCGCATGATCGACAATCACTCCGACCCCTGGGGAATCAAAGTCACCCTGGTAGAGATCAAGCAAATCGACCTGCCTATCGAGATGAAGCGCGCCATCGCCAAACAGGCGGAAGCGGAACGGGAGCGCCGCGCCAAAGTCATCCATGCGGAAGGGGAATTGCAGGCTTCTTATAAGCTGAGCGAGGCGGCCAAGGTGATCAGCGATTATCCCGTGGCGGTGCAGTTGCGTTTTCTGCAAACTCTTACGGAGGTGGCCACGGAGCACAATTCCACCACCATCTTCCCGGTGCCCATCGATCTCCTCGCGCCGTTTCTCCGCAAAGACAGCGGGGAGAAGAAGTGAGGCGTAATGCGTAACTCGTAATGCGCAACGGTTGCGAGGTTTGGGTATTGCGTAGTGCGTATTCCATTGTCTTACGCATTACGTATTACGTTTTACGCCCCACGTTTCACGCAAACTCAAACCACCCCGGCTGAACGGTATTCGCCGCAAACCGGCGGATCTCCGGGCGGGGATCCTCTCCGGCGGCTGTTTTTTCCAGGCAGAGGAGCAGGACCTCCCGAAGCTCGGCAACGGGAGCCAGACGCGGCCCGGAGTGGTTCTCTAAAAGCTGGTTGCAGCGTTTCAAGGCTTTATTCCACAGGTTCAGACAGCCGGTGCGGTTCTGTTTCTCGAAATGATAGACGCCCACGCTCAACTGGATCATCGCCTGCCAGAAGCTTCGCTGGCGGCCGGCCATCTCGCGCCAGGGAATTTCCCATTCTTCATGTGCGGCAAAGAAATCACCGTGCCGCAAAAAATCCAGCCCTTTTTGCAGATGAACGTTCCTGGCGGAATGATCCATAGACATTTTTCTCCGGCGATTCGGGTTGATGATAGAGCCGAAATCCGGGCGGATGCAATAAATTTTTCATGTTTGCCGCAAATTTGACGAAACTTAATCTTGTAACCGGGCCGGTGAAACCGGAAAATAACCGGCATTGGCCGCAGCCAGGGAAAGGCTGCGAATAAACGCTTCACAAAGGGAATTCGACATGCAGCAAAAGGATCATAAAATTATTACCATCGAGAAAGAAAAAATAACCGTCGAGGAGGTGTTGGATCGCGGCGCGCTGCTGGCGCGGCTCAACCAGGATGTGGAGTTGCTGCAAGAGCTGATCGCCTTCTTCCTGGAGGATTATCACCGCCTGATGCATGAGATCGAAAGCGCCATCGCCGGACAGGATGCCCCGGGGCTGCGCAAAGCCGCCCATACCCTGAAAGGCTCCCTGGGCAATTTCGGGGCGCAGGAAGCCGCCAACCTGGCCTATCAATTGGAAATGGGGGGATTCCGGAGCGATTTCTCCACGGTTGAAAGCGCCTTTGCAGCGCTGGCCGCGGAACTGAACCGGGTTGACCAGGCGTTGCGGCTTCTGACAGAGGAACTATCGAGCTGAGATGTTTGGGTTCTTCCGAAAAAATTCCTGATGAGCCGATTTTTTTTGGTCTTGACACTCCTTCCCCTGAAAGTTATATTCACGCCGCTTAAAATTAAACTCAAATGAATTGCTGAGGTAAAACGGTATGTATGCAATTGTGGAAATTGCGGGACAACAGTTTCGAGTTGAAAAAGATATGACCCTGAAAGTGCCTTTGCTGAATAAAGAAGCGGGCGACACGGTAGAATTTGACCGGGTGCTGATGGCTAATGACGGTTCGGCGGTAAAAATCGGCCAACCTTTGCTCGAAGGCGCCAAAGTGGAAGCGAAAGTACTGGAACACGGGCGCGATAAAAAAGTGATCGTTTTCAAGAAAAAGCGCCGCAAGGGTTATAAGGTTAAAAACGGCCATCGCCAGCGTTTTAGCAAAATTCGTATCGAAAATCTTGCATTATAATATCGTCGGAGGATTGTATGGCTCATAAAAAAGGCGTCGGCAGTTCCCGGAACGGGCGCGATAGCAATGCCCAGCGGTTAGGCGTGAAAGCTTTCGGCGGGCAGGTAGTTACCGCCGGCAGCATCATCGTGCGCCAGCGGGGAACCAAATGGCATCCCGGCAATAACGTGCGGCGCGCCGGGGATGATTCCCTGTTTGCCGTGATCGACGGGGTGGTTAAATTCGAGCGCAAGGATAAAAACCGGCAAAAGGTTAGCGTTTACCCGGTAGCCTGATACGGTTTCAACGTTGCCAGATTGGAAGGGGAATCCGCAAGGGTTCCCCTTTTTTCGTTTCTCCCTGATCGAGCTGAACCATCATCCCATCCCGCCAGAACGTTTCCGGCTATATTCCCATATTCACATGAAATTTGAAAAGGTGCTGAAATCCGGCAGCGGAATGGTTAAATTTCTCCTGGATAAAGCCCTAAAACTTCCCGGAGCTTGTAAGCCGGGAGAAGTAACCATGATCAGATGTTTCAAGACAGGAGGCAGCCATGCCCAAACTAACCTATTTCGGACATTCCGCTTTTTTAGTCGAGGGGAAAAATCATTCTCTGGTCATCGATCCTTTCCTCACCGGTAATCCCCTGGCGAGAACCAGACCATCCGATCTGCGGGCAGATTACGTATTGATCACCCACGGCCACGGCGACCATTTGGGAGACGCCGTGGAAATTGCCCAAAAAAACGACGCCACGGTCATCGCCATCTATGAGATTGCCAGCTACTGCGAGGCG
>WYBG01000155.1 GCA_011526015.1 Deltaproteobacteria bacterium
CTGTATCCACCCCGGTGGGAATTTCGTACACGTTCTTCGCGCCGTACCACTCTTCCATGCGCTCGCGGTCTTTTTCCGATACCGCGATGATGCCGTGAAAGCGCCGGCACATGGACTTTTCGTGCCGTAACATCTTGCGGTACTGCAATCCCCAGAAGATCCGCGAAACCGGGTCCTTGGCCTGCTTTAAGTGGCGTTTGGAGATGGTCGCCTCCACGTTGTGCTGGAACAACAGGGTGGGCATGCCGCTCACCCGCCGGAAATTCAGGGTGGATTGCAGGAAATCGCAGATGGCCAGGTCGTACTTTTCCCCGGCCAGCTCCGCCAGCACCGCCCGTTCCAATTGCGGGGAAAAATCATTCAGCACCGGGATGGGGTAACGGGAAAAAGACTGCCCGGCGATTTTGAGATAAAATTTCAGGGTGTAACGGGGCGTCTCTTTCCAGGGCACCGGGATGAAGCGCTCGCACAGCTCCGGCATCCGGGAGAGGTAGGGATCGTCCTTGGGCGACTCCACGTTGCTGATCACGGTCAGGGAGACCATATTCTTCAGCTTTGCCAGAATATTGCCGGTGCGAATTTTCCCCCCGGTATCCATGGGAAATAAAAACCGCTGCGACAGGAATAATACTTTCAAGGGTTTCGTAGCCATTTATCTTCTTTCGCGGCATAAGACCTCAAAGGTTTCTAAAACCTTTGAGGTCTGGTTTTACATTATTTTTCCGTCAGCACTCTAACTTCTTCCGCCACGGTATCGCGAATAAGCGGTTTGACGATTCGCGCTTTTACCGCCGCTAAGTTCGCAATAGTTTTGTTGAGCGCCTGCACCATATCGGAAATATCTTCGTGATCATAAGTAATCACGCTCTGCGGGCGGCGGCGGTTCTCGCTGGCCACCACCGGCACTTCCAGCGCCAGCGCCTCTAATACCGAGGAGCTGACCCCGTCGCGGACGGGGGTGCGCAGGAAAATATCCGAGCGGGAGAGCACGGTAAGGAAGGAGTCGTGCTCCAAATCGCCGGCAAAATAGACGCTTCCGGAGATTCCCAGCTCTTTCGCCAGCTTGCGGATTTCTTCTGACCCGTCATCCGAACCCAGGATCAGCAGGCCCACTTCGGGGTGGGTTTTGGCCAGCTCCGCAATGCCTTTCACCATCCGGTCGATGAAAAATTCCGGGCGGAAGAACACGTAAGAGCTAATCAGGGGTTTGCGCTGCGCCATGAACCCCGCCAAAGCACCGTTCAACCGCGCCGGCTCGAAGCGCAGGTATTGGCGGCTGAAAGCCTGGATGGGCACGATCTTCGCCGGGTTGACGCCGTATTCGACGATCTTCTCTTTTACCGCCTCATTGTTGCAGATAATTTTCCCGGCAACCCCAAAGATGAATTTGAACATGGGAATCAGGCGGGGGGCGCGGGCTTTGGGAAAATACAACTGATCCGGCCCGGCGTGCAGGGTCAGCGCCGGGCGCTTGAAGGTGAGCAGGCTGAGCGCTTCCGCCAAAATGGTGAGCACAAATCCTTTCGGAGAGTTGCCGTTCAGGTGCATGTGCACCTGGTAGCCGCGCAGGCAGCGGCTGAATACCTTCCAGGCGTAATCCAGCCCGTTCAGAGAGGTGAGATACTCCGGGCTGGGGATTTTCCGGCTCTCCGGGGCGATGTTGAGCACCTCGCAAACGTGCCCGGCTTCGATCAACGCCTCTTTGACAAAAGCCACCCGCACTCCCCAGCCGGCCCGCGGGGGCGGGTAGGAACTGATTTCTAATATTTTGACGCGCTGTTTGCCGCTCATAAAAATCTGTTTTGGGGTGTTCAGGTGTTCAGGTGCTCAAGTGTTCTGGTGTTTTAGTGCATCGCGGCAGAAATCGTCCGGCGGTTG
Source organism: Deltaproteobacteria bacterium (assembly GCA_011526015.1). Lineage (GTDB taxonomy): Bacteria > Calditrichota > Calditrichia > RBG-13-44-9 > J075 > JABWBP01. Next base: position 1,879 of record WYBG01000155.1, read on the forward strand.
CCTTGTTTACTCTTCGACTTCGCTCAGGGTGACTTCGCGCTGTCATGCTGAGCCCTTCGGCAAGCTCAGGGTAAACTTAGTCGAAGCATGACATACCGCGAAAGACTTCCGCCGCGATGCATTCGTGTTATGGTGTTTTAGTATTTGGAAGACTGGCTCTTTACTATAACACCTGAACACTTGAACACCATAACACTGCATTACCTATCGAATCAGCATCATGCGCTTTTCTTTGCCCGGGCCGCTGGTTTCGATCACGCAAACCGCGTCGGTTTCTTCGGAGCCGATCCAGAATTTTTTACGGCGGGGGTTCAAATGCACCCGCTCTTCCCCCTCCTCTGTAGCGACCCGGTACACGGTAATATTCTCCCCTCCATACTCGATGTGCAGGCGGCTGACCCGGTTGCGCAGCGCCGGCAGGGGAAAGAGCATTCCCAACCGCACCGGGAGGGATTTCTGAAGGGTGATGCGCATGACCGGGGCCGGCGCTCTCTCCCCGTAGCCCTGCGCCATCCAGCCCTGGTCGGGCGCGGCGCCCCCGGCAGCGATGCTCACTTTCGCCGTATCGGGAAGCGCCAGCAGGGCCGCTTCCTGCCCGTTGCGCACCAGGCGGTCGTTGCGAAACATCAGGTTGCCGGGCGAAAAGTGCAGCGAGGACTCGACCTGGAAGGGTTTGCCCCCTTCCCCGGCCACCTCATCCATTACCAGGAAATACTTTCCCTTGCGGAACAGAATATAGCGGCGATGGAAAACCTTCTCCCCCAACCCGGCAAAGCGGTCGATGGCTCCCCCGGCAAATTCCCACTCCGGGGAAGTTTTGAAGATTTCCGTTTTGGGCAGGGAGACGTTCGACCAGCCCAGCCGCCCCTGGTGCAGCGCCTGCCCGGCGCCGTTCACTTCGATGGCGTTGTGGCCGCGGGTGGAGCGAAAATAGCGGTGCCACTCCAGGGGCCCGAAATAGGTGTAAAAACCGGGATCGATCACCAGCGGCCGGCCCTCGATACAGAGTTCAAAGGAGAGGATGTCGGCGTGGCCGTGGGCGGCGGAGGGGGTTTCGTCGCGGAAAACTCCGTGGGCGATCTCGCCGCAATCGAAGCAGCAGTAATTGCTGCCGCTCTCCCAGCCGTCGCGCATGACGGCGTAGCCGCTGCCGGGAAACTCCCGCGAAGACTGCGCCGGTTTTTCCGCTTTCAACCGCTCGAACGCCTGCACGCCCGCGCTTCCTGAGAGCCAGAGAATCTCTTCCCCGGCGCTGCCGGCCACGAATTTCAAGTCTGCGCGGCGAAAAATAGCCGCGCCCAGCGCTGCAAAGGCCCGCAAATCCCACTTCGGCTCAGGATCATAAAAATAGAGCGAGCGGGCGCTGTCGATGTCGCCCGACATGGGCAATTGCCCGTCCGGGCGGGTGAGGTGCATGGGCAATTCGATGGCGCGCTCCAGTATCTCCCACAAGCGGGCGGAGACCGGCAGGCCGTTTTGCTCCCGCAGCACGGCTACCATCAGATAAAACCCCAGGGTAAAATGGTGGTAATAGCCGGCCTGCTCCACCGTGAAGCCGTCGGGATGGAACTGTTTTTCGGCCTGCTCTTCCAACTCCTGCCAGTAGCGGTCGCGCCAGGTTTGGGTTTTGGGAGAATTGCCGTACACCGTGCCCAGGAAGGCCAGCGCGGCCAATTCCCCGATCAGGTGGTTGTAGGGACTGTAATAATAAGAGAGATTTTCCTCGATCATCTCTCCCTGCAACAGCAGGTTGCGGGCTAAAATTTCCAGGCGCTCCGGGGTCCACACCGCGGATTGCCGGGTGAAAAAATAGGCCCACAGCCAGGAAAAAATCCGCACCGCGTGCTCCAGCACCGAGGTGTGATTGATCCCGATCTTGTGGGGGTTGTCACGAATCCAGCTTTCTAACCACTCCCAGATTTTCGCGGCGTACTTTTCTTCCCCGGTCAAAAAGTAAGTTTTTGCAATGTCGATGAAAAATTGGTGGCGGTTGAGCTCCCAGGCGTATTTCACGTCGCCGTATTTTTCGGTATTGAAGGTATCCATCAAAGCGTGGTGCTGCCGGGGATACTCCGCGCCGGTCTGGGGATTGCGGTTCCAGGGGATGGGGTCGGGCAATTCCACCGCCAGGCCTAAAAAACGGAAACGGTGCGCCAGCAATTGATCGGCCTGCGGTTGCAGGGAGGCGAGCTTCCCGGGGAAAAGCCGGGAAAATTCATTCCGCAAATCCCCGGCATCTTCCCCCAGCCCGAAAAAGCGAACCCCCGGGGCCGGAAAAGGATGCTGGCGCAAATCCCACTCCCGGATGTGCTGGGGAATGAAAACCTCGCGCTTATTGCCGTTTTTCTTCCAGCGCAAACTCTCCGCCCGATTGCGGGCCTGCTGGCGCACCCGGAAAGAGATCTCCGCGGAAGACATTTTGCGCAATTTGCTGGCGTATTTCAATACCGACATGGTTGGCCTGGTTTAGTATGGTTGACTTTAAATAAGCATGGGGGTGGAGGATGGAGGGTATAAGGTATAGGTTATGGGGAGTAGGGTAATTTCTCTCCC
>WYBG01000156.1 GCA_011526015.1 Deltaproteobacteria bacterium
AATCCCGATAAGGCAGTGCGCCCCCAGGGTGTACCATACGTATTCGGGATGGCCGATGTCACGGAAGTAGCCGGAGAGGGTGGTGTAGGTAATTCCGCTCAACCCCCCGCCGCCCAGTCCCACCGCCAGGAAGTTGGATCCCATGTACAGGCCGGCTTTCTCTTTCGGCGCAATCCAGGTAATATATTCCTGGATGCGCGGAGAAGAGACCATTTCCCCGATGGCGAACAAGAAAATGCCGAAAAATACCCAGGCGGAAAGAGAAATTTTGGCAAAGCCGATGAAGAACAATCCCAGCGCCGCGACGAACATGCCGAACAGGAAGGTGGGAATGGCGCTCCTTTTCTCCGCCACTTTGGAAACGAAAACCTGGAAGATCATAATGATATAGCCGGTATGGGAGATGGTCTCGCCTAACAACCGCCTGGTTCCGTTGTCATCCCGGGAGAAGAAATCCGCGAAAGCGGTTCCGAAAACACTTTTCAAATTCATATACAGGGCCGCGGTGTCGAGATTCTCATCCACGTAAATGGCCGCCAGGTTGAAGAAGGCCCAGAAGGGGAGCCAGAAAAACACCGCTAACAGGATCAACAAGGCCAGAAAACGCATATCCGACAGGGCGATGTAAATATCTTTGAACTTTTGCCCCAGGGTAGCGCCTTCGATCTCTCGCTCCGGCTCCTTGTAAAAGAAAATGGTGATCAGCAGCATCAACCCGATGCCGATGGCCGCGGCGATAAACGCATACTCCCAGGAGATGGCCCGCAGCTTGCCGGCCACCACGGGGCCGAAGGAAGCGCCCACGTTCACCATGGCGTAAAAAATCCCGAAGCCCACGGTCTTGTTGGTCTTATCCGTTACCGCCCGCACCGTGCCGGAGATGAGCGGCTTGAAAATACCCGCCGCCAGCCCGATCGCCAGCATGGTTAACGCCAGCCCGGAGAAGGTTTTGGTTAACAGCAGCAGCAAGATGGAGGGTAAATAGGCCAGGTAGGAGACGATCAAGACCTTCTTAAAACCATACTTGTCTGCAAACGTCCCGGAAATGACCGGAATCATGTAAGAGAAAAAGAGAAAAAGGCTCTGCACAACGCCTAATTGGGCGCGGGTGTAGCCGAGAGAGGCCATGTAAATTCCAAAGCCCATGTAAATCCCATAATAGGAGAAGCGCTCCAGCACTTCGATTAAATTGGCCACCCAGAATACCCGTGGGAAAGGGGTTCTCGCTTCCTTTGCTTGTTCCATCGCATCCTCGTTTGATTGGTAATGTTAGGTGATTGGGGGATTCGATTGTACTATCACGTGACCTTTGAGAGTTGCCAATGCTGTGAACCGGAGAGTGGGAGAAACGGAGAATGGGAGATGCAAGTCTCCGTCTCCCCCGCTCTCCCATTCTCCGTTTCACCTTTTCAAATTCTCACAGGTCAGGTGATAGTACACTCCCGGTTCTTAGGCGCCCTACTTCAGCAGAACGGCCTTTTGCACCTGCCGCTGTTGGGCTGCGCTCAGCACCAGGTAATACACCCCGGAGGGCAATCCCTGCGCATTCCAGACCAGCTGGTGCTCCCCGGCCGCCCGGGCTCCCTCCGCCAGCGTCGCTACCTTCTGCCCCAACGGGTTGAATGCCGTTAGAGTAACCGTCCCGCTTTGGGGAAGGCGGTAGCGGATGGTGGTGGAGGGATTGAAAGGATTGGGATAAGCGGGGAATAATTCGATCCGGCCGGGCAGGGTAAGTTCTCCTCCCGCCAGGCCGGTTACCGCAAATGCGGCGTTGTAGGCGTTGATGATTCCCCAGCCGTATTCGTTGTTAGGACTGTTGGCATTGCTGGCGGTGTTGCGCAACGCTTGCAGAATTTGCATGTTGCTGGCGGAAGGATTTGCCTGCAACACCAGCGCCGCAGCCCCGGCCACCAACGGGCAGGAGAGCGAGGTTCCGTTAGCGGTTGAATAACCGGTGGGATTATTAGGGCTGGCGCAAGCCGTGGATACCCCTCTTGCCATGACGTCCGGCTTGATGCGCCCGTCCGCGCTGGGGCCCATGGAGCTGAAAGAAGCCCTGTTTCCGAATTCATTCACCGCGCCAATCGCCATCACGCTGTCGCCGTCGCAGGGAGCGATCAGGGTATTTTGCACCGGGGGGATAGGCTCCCACTCGTTGCCGGCGGAATTCACCACCAGGATTCCCCGGCTGGCGGCGATATCCGCCCCGATAGTGGAGATGGCGATATCCCCGTTCATATCCTGCCAGGTGTAGCTGAATTCACCGGGATCGAAATCGCGGTAGCCCAGGGAACTGCTGATAATATCCGCTCCTAAGCTGTCGGCCCACTCCGCCCCGGCCACCCAGTGGTCTTCTTCGATGTGGCGTTCGTAATCGGTGTTCTCGGTTTTGGCGAGAATGAAATCCGCTCCATAAGCGGGACCGATCAATTTACCCTCCTTGAATCCCCCCAGGGCGCTAAAGGTCAGGGTGCCGTGGTCGCCGCTGCCCATCTGGCCGGGTTCATCCTCCACGTTGCTGTCGCCGTTCACAAAATCCCAGGTATGCAAAACATTCAGGTTAACCAGCGCCTCATGCTGCAAGTTGTTGAAACCGGCGTCTAACATGGCCACCATCACCCCGCTGCCGTTGTAGCCCAGATCATGCAGCGCCACCACGTTGATCTGCTGGTTTTGCGCTAACGAGGGGCCGTAGTTCAGGGAATGAATGGCGGGGTCGCCGCCCTTATTCAGCGCTGGAGAAAGAGGATGCACTTCCGGCATGGGCCGGCGGGCGGAGCGCACCAGGTCGATCTTCTTGACGAACGGTAATTGCGCCAGCTTCTCAATTTCGGATTTTTCGAATTCCGCAGAAACGGCATTTAGCCAGCGGGATTTATGGCGAATACGCGCCGCCCGGGCGGCGATTTCCTGCACATATTGGGCATTGACCGGCAGGTCGTGGCGATCTACCAGGTTGCCGGCGCCGCGGTTGCGCAGTCTTCGCTGGAGCGCTTTCGGGGTCAGGCGGGCTTCCGCTTCGCTCAGCATGGCCGCGGTTTGCGACCCTTTATCGGTAAAGAAAACCCAGGCGCTCACCGTCTCGCCCGCGGCTTTGGAGGCCAGCGCCGCCTGCAAGCGGGGGCTGATTCGTTCCGCTGACTGGGCTTTCGCTGCTGCGCTCATCCCGGCGATTACACCAAAAACAATCGCAAATATCAACATCTTGCGCATCTCTCTGTTCCTCGTGTTAGGTTTGACAAGCTGGTTTGTTAGTATTGCCGATTTTGCAAAAATTGAGTGATGATATAGAGAGGATTATCCTCGTTCAGGGGGATTACCTGTTCCAGGGCGTTCAGCGCTTCCCGGGTATAACGCTCGGCTTCTCGCTTCACCTCTTCCACTACCCCGGTGGCGTAGAGCGCATTCTGGAAATCCGAAAAGGCGGGATACTCCGCTAAATTGAGGGAATACCGGCGCTGCAGCTCCGGCTGGTGCTGCAAAAGCTCCCGGTATTTGAGGTTCACGTAGGTTTTTTTGTGCATTTTATAATCGCTGCCCACTTTTTTGCCCAACTTGGATTCATCGGCGATGAAATCCAGCAAATCATCCTGGATCTGGAAGCCCAGCCCCAGCAAATCCCCGAAGCAGGTCAGCAGTTCCACCTGCCGTTGGTTGCCCCCGCCGCAAATCGCGCCCAACGCACAGGCCACCTTGAGAAGCCAGGCGGTTTTTTTGCCGATCATATCCAGGTATTCGTCCACGCTTACCTGTTCACGGGATTCGAACTCCTTATCCAGCGCCTGCCCTTCGCACACTTTCACCAACGCTTCGGTAAAGATCTTTACAATCGCATCCCGGGAATCCGGGGGGGATTTGATGAGCTCCTGGTAAGCCAGCCCGATCAGCGCGTCTCCCACCAGGATGGCGGTGCTCTCTCCATATTTTACGTGCAGGGTCTGGAATCCCCGCCGGAGATCATCCTGGTCCATGATGTCGTCATGGATGAGGGTGAAGTCATGAAAAAGTTCCACTGCGATGGCGGCGGGCAGCGCCGTTTCCCAGCGCCCGCCGACCGCCTGGCAGGAGAACAAGGTCAGCAGGGGGCGGATTTTCTTCCCGGGCATTTGCAGAAAATAGTGGATGGGTTCGCTCAGCGATGAGGGGAGGGAGGGTGCGACACTGTTTAACAGGTCTTGTCGAACCCGTTCAATATACGGTTTGAATTGTTCGGAAAATTCCACAGCGCTCCGTTTGATCAGGCGTTTTTCAAAACGTTACACTTTGCAAGGAAAAAGGTAAAAGGTAAAAGGTAAAAGTAAAGCGTGAGGCGTGAAACGTGAGTTCCCGGAATAACCAATCTTTCTCACACATCACGTTTCACGCATTACGTCTCCTCCTTCCGGGATAAACTTTCGCACTTTTCACCCTTCGACAGGCTCAGGGCGGGCTTTCTCACTTTTCACTTCTCACTTTTTACTTATTTGAATTCCCGGAGGATTTTCATCACTTCCTGAATGCCGGGGGCATTTTTCAACTGAATAACGTTATCCGGTTTTTGAAAATTCCGCGCCAGCAGCGCCAGGGTTTGAATGTGCGGGCCGCTGGTATCCATGGGCGACAGGAGCAGGAATATAAAATGGGTGGGCTTGCCGTCCAGCGAATCAAAATCCACTCCCTTTTTATTCAGCCCGAAAACCAGCACCATTTCCGTTACCGCTTCGCTTTTGGCGTGGGGAACGGCCAGGCCGTTTTCGAAACCGGTGGAGAGATATTGTTCCCGTTCGACCAGGTCTTTCAACGCCCGCTCGCGATCGCGAACTTTTCCCGCCTGAACCGCCAGATCCAGAAGTTCTTGAATGATCTGAAATTTGTTTCCCTCGCGCAAATCAGTCGTAACAAGGGTTTCATTCAGCAACTCTTGCAGATTCATTCAACCCCCAGCGTTTAATGATGAAAAATGTAACCTATCCCTGCCAGAAAAGCAATTCTAAATATACTCGTTCAGCGCCCGGAGTGCAAAGTTTCAACTTTGCGCCGCGGGTGAAGCGTTGCTCTCCATATCGTAGAATTACCCCTGCTGAATATTTCGCCAGTAAGGCTGTTTTAGCGAATCAAAACCATTTTTCGGGTTTGCTGCCCGCTCTCACCCCCTCCGGAAGCATCGGAAGTTCGCAGCCGGTACAGATAGACGCCGGAAGGGAGCAAATTCCCCCGGGCGTCGCGGCTGTCCCACCGGGCCTCGTGCGGCCCCGCGGGAAGGGAGCCGGAAATCAGGGTTCGCACCGTGCGGCCGGTAAGATCAAAAATAGCAAGTTCCACCTCAGCGGCGCGGAAAAGCTCAAAAACGATGCGGGTTTGCGGGTTGAAAGGATTGGGGAAATTGGGGTGCAATATGAAAGTCGCGGGCGTTGGGGCAGCCGGGGGGCTACCCGCCAGGCCGGTGAGCTGGAAATAGGCCCGGCCCGCAAGGGTGGTATCCAGCACAAAGGGATTGGGTTTACTCTCCTGCTGCCCGGCAATCAGGCCGGTGCGGGATAATTCCCCTGCGTCCGGGGGATCGAGGACGTTCCAGTTCCGTAAATCCTCTTTCTGAACCGGGAAAAAAGTCGGGTCGGCCTGGTCGTGGTACATGGTGTAAAAATAGAAGATCGCCCGGGCCACGTTGCCCTTGTGGTCTTCCCGGGGCTCGAAACTGAGGTTCAAATCCAGCTCGCTGTATTCATCGATAAATTGGGTGGGAATGGCGGCTTGCTGGGAATTCAGGCGATACCAGCGGTCGGTTTGGGGATCGGGGATTTCTGCAAAAGGAAGGTTGCCGCGGTCGCTGTTCACGTCCGCACGGGCCGGAAAAAGGTGGTGCAGGTCGGCGCGGGCG
>WYBG01000157.1 GCA_011526015.1 Deltaproteobacteria bacterium
ACCCGGGTGAGCACCCGCAGCAGGGTGGATTTGCCAGCCCCGTTGCGCCCGATGATTCCCAGGTTTTCTCCTTCCCGGATCGCCAGGGTGAGATTGTCCAGGGCGTGGATTCGGGTATCGTTTTTCCCGTTCAGCAGCACTCCCAGGGTGTATTTCAGGCTGCGCTGCTTGATAGCATGTTTTTCAAAATAGACTGAGACGTTTTCCAATCGAAATATGGTATCCATTGCTCGCTCCATAAATTCTTAGAGGTGAAGGGGAGAACCGGGGAACCGGTGAGCCGGAGAAGCGGTGAAAGCGCAGAATAGCGCATTCTTTCTCCCCTTCCCCGTTTCTCCCCTTCTCCGTTTCCCCGATTCTCCGTTTCTCCCCTTCTCCGTTTCCCCGGTTCTCCGTTTCCCCCTCTCCATATCACAGGTAAAAATAAAACTGCCCCCGGTAACGGTTCATCAAATAATACCCCAGCGCCAGGAAGGCGATGCTAACCGCAAAAGACACCAGCCAGTCGATCATACCCGGCCAGGCGCCCTGGTACACCGGCTTCTGGAACAGCGCCGCGAAGTAGGTGACGGGATGCCAGCGCATCATCTGTCCTTGCAAGCTTTCCGGGGGGAATAAATCCGGCTTGAACAGGATCGGGGCGGAGAAGAACGCCAGCGCCAGCGCCATCTGCAGCAGGGTTTTCACGTCGCGAAAGAAGGTGAACAGCACCGCGCTGACCATTCCCGCGCCCAACCCAAACAGCGCCCAGGGCACGATGGACAAAGGCAGGATCAGCAAATGGATGGTCCAGGAGCTTTTCAAAAAGGCGAAGATCACGAATACCACCGCTAAGGAGAACAGGAATTCCACGCTGGCGATCAACCAGCGGGTGAGCGGGAAGGCCAGGGGGGAGACGTACATCTTCTTCAGCAGCCACTCCCCCCCCGCAATCGAATCCATGCCGCTGTTCACCACCTTCTCGAAGTAGCGCCAGGGCACTAACACGCTGAACAGGAACACCGCGTAATCGCTGATGTTCATGCGGTTCACCACCGAGAAAACCACGCTGAGAATGGCCAGGAACATCGCCGGTTCCAGGAAATTCCACAAAAATCCCAGGGCGGTATAGCGGTATTTCAGCCGCAGTTGGCTTTTGGCGTAGAACCAGGTAAAACGCAGGGAGGTTGCATCCATGTTGAGTTCCTTCGTTTTTCACTCATGTAGGCTTTAAGGTGAAGCCGGTATTTAACCTCTCGGAGGTTCTAAACCTCCGGGAGGTTGATCGCTTCTATACCTGAACATATAAAGCCCCCGGCGCCTTAAGTTTTTCTTTCTAACTTGAAAGGATAAGCCGCCGGAATATCTTTTAAAGCGCCGGCAACGCTGCGAATTTCGATGTTGCTAAACCGGCAGGCGCCTTCGACAATTTTCCCTAACACCGCGTAGCAGCAGTTTTCGTCCGTGGAGAGGGAAATGGCCTTGCGGAGCGGCCCGCTTTCCGTAACCTCCAGGTTCTCTTCCGCAGCACATTCGACGGTATGGGATGCCAGGGTGGCGTAGCGGTGGATGCGCAGTTGCAGGATGCAGGGTTGATAGGGCAGCAAATCCGCCGCTTGCAGCCGGATTTCGAACGTGCGCGGGCCGTTCCCGAACCAGGCGTAATCGCTGTGGAAGATGGTATCGTCTGCCGGAATGGCGTCTTCCGGGCGGGGAAAAAACTCCGCGTGATCCAGAAAGTACCGGGAGACGCCAGCCGGCAAGGCAGAAAAGGGATGAATGTTCAACCCGCAGGTCTTCAGAAGCTCCCGGTATTCGGCCATGCCTTCTTCCAAAAAGCGGCGCGATACTTCCAGGCCGCTGAAGCTGAGCGGGCGTTTCTCTTTGCTCGTTGCATCCTTCCGCAGGATGAGCGAAATGGAGGAGAAGGGATATTTCCCCCGCAGCAGCAGCAGGTGAGGATATTCTTGCATCAGCGCGGCGCCGAGATGATTTTTTCCGCTAAAAGTCAGATATTTGACGTTGGAGGGCAGGGGGAAATTCGCCCGGTGCGCTGCCAGGCTGACATCGGGCTGCTGGTCCGGCGCAAGCGGGCTGGCGGCAATCAAATCCCGCAAGTAAGCGGGCGAGAATATAAAATTATTGGCATCTTCGATGGTTTCATTACCGAAGTGGAACTCCGTGGTGAATACGTAAACCCCGCCGTCTTTTAGCACCCGGTGCACTTCTTGCAGATGCTGGAGAAAATCCCCGTACTGCCCGATATGCTCGAAGGAGCAGGAGGAATAACAGAAATCGAAGCGGTTATCGGGAAATTCCAATCGGCGCATATCCATCCGCAGCGCCTGGAGTTTGGAATCGTCCACCGGGAACGGTTTATCGGTTTTGATGAAGCGATCCGGGTCGTCGGTTTTGGCGCAGTCCCAGGTGGTATCGGTTTCGTACAGATCCGTTACCACCAGTCGCCGGACCTGCCGGGCAATGGCGTACAACACCCGCTCTTTACCGCCGCCCAGGCAAAGTCCCTCTCTATCCGGCTGCAACAGGCCGTATTTCCGCAACGCCAAAAAAATAATGGCAAATTCCCACTGCTTGCGGTGAAAACGGGGCCTTTCCCGTAACTCCTTTTGGATAATCTCCAACATTTCCGCATCGAACCAGTCTGCGGCGTCGCAAACTTTGCTCAAGGTATTCATGGGATGTCCTTCCAGTTTATTTCATTATGAATGGTCTGTTACGCATTACGCGTCACGCATTACGGAATACGCAATACGTAATGCGTAACACGTAATTTCCCGGATAGCCGGGGTAATGCGTTTTTTTAGTTTTCCTGCAATTGCTTTTCTAACGCCTCCAGGACGCGAGCCACGGGGATATGCGCCATGCAAATACTGGTGCGCATATTGGTCAGTTTGCAGGGGAGGGTCTCGTTGCGCCAGCAGGCCACGCAATTCAGGTTGGCGCGGGCGTCTAAATAAGTGCAGCGCGGGTAATCTTTAGTGCGCGCCTTGCCGTCGATGGGGCCGAAGAGAGCCACGCAGGGAATGTTGAACGCCGCGGCCAGGTGCACGAAGGCGGAATCCGGGGCGACCATGACGTTGCAGCGGCTGGCCAGCGCAAACGCCTGCCGGATGCCCAGGGAGTCGATTTTGATCACGTTCTCGAAGTCGCATCCGCGGATGGGTTTGGCGTCGAATACCAGCACGATATAGTGCTGAGAAAGCTTGCGCACCAATTGCTCGGCATGGGGATAATCGCGGTACACCTCGTCGGCGTGGAGCTGCACCCCGATCACTTGTTTCCCTGCCAGGCCGTTCTCCTTCCAGAATTTTTCCCGGAATTCCTTGTCTTTTTCGCTAAGAAAATAGCGCGGGCGGCGATTCATGGAGCGAAAGCGCAACCCGCGAACTCCCAATGAACGGGCAAAAATCTCGATGCGGCTCTTTTTCACTCGCGGTGCGGTGCGGCTTTCCACCCGCGCCGCGGGGCAGTCGGTGAGGTTGAACCACTTGCGATAGGCGGTAAAATCGAAGGCGCCATTTTCAATATCCACTAAGATAACGTCCGGGTTGCCCTGGAAAACGCCGAAATAGCGTTTTGGGAGCGCGAGGTGGATTTCCTGGCCGGGATATTTTTGCTTCAGGGCGTGAATGCCGGGGGTCATCATCAACAGGTCGCCGATGCCGCCCATGGCCCGGGTGATTAACAAGTGCCGGCGCTGGCGGGGGGAAGCATGCTCTGCTTTTCCGTGCGGGGTTCCATTCCCGTTCGGGGAAGGCCGGGGAGCGCCTTTGATAGAGGCCACGCCGGAATGAAAGAGTTCGCTGCCCCGGAAGTAGTTGAGCCCGTACACGTAACCCAGGATGCCTAACTTCATGGCCTTGTTCAAAAACCCCAGGCGCAGGCGGCGGAAATCGGGCATTTTGTAATAAAACCAGTGCACAAAAAATAAGATTTTATCCGAAACTCGCACCGTGGCGTCAAAAAACAGCCGGTAAGAGCGCCGGTAGGTTTTGCCAAGCTGTTCCACAAAACGGCGGCGGTTGTCGATGTCGGTATAGAAATGGCGCAATCCCCACAACATCAGGCGCTTATAATAATGCACGTCTTCGTTCTGCAGGGCAAGCTGCCCTAATTTGAAAAGGATTTCCGGAATTTGATTGCGGTCGGTGAGCAGAAACGGGCGGCGAGCCAGGTCCTCGAGAACCGCGAAGGCCCGGGGAAGCTGGCCATTGTCGCTGAAAATCTGCGCCATGCGGCTCAACAGCATGGTTTGCAGATCCGGAAATTTATTGACTCCCATGGCCCGGGCTTCCTCGATGTAAAGGAGCGCTTCATCGGCCAGGGATAATTTTACCAGCTCGTCGCTCCAATAAAGAATGGATTGAAACAGCTCCCGGGGATAAATCCCGCTGCTTTTGCAATCGGCGATGAACAATTTGAGGGTTTCGTCGATGAACGCTTTTTCGTTCTCTGCAGCGGCCTCCGCGTGAACCCCTAACAGCTTCCGCAGCTTCTGGATGCCGCCCCAGATGGCCTGGCTCAAAACGTATTTATCGGCGTATTTGGTTCTTTCCCCGGGAGGGATGCGGTGCAAGATGGCGTGAACCTGCTCGTATTGCCCGGTAAAAGCGATGTACTCCAACTCCCGCGGCTGCACGGCGCCATGAATGGACTGAACAATATTGGGTAGCGGGTATGCATTCATATTGTAATCCTTTCCAAACCCGGTTTAATGCTCGCATCTTCGCTGAAACTTTCGACTAATTGCCCGCGGTTTTCCGGCAAGGCGTATTCCGAATGCAATTCAATAGAGTGTAACCAATTTACTGTAATTGACAACAAAACTTAGTCTGGTGTTTTTGGAATCTAACCGCGAATCGACACGAATGAACACGAATAAAAATCATAAGTTAAGAAGTCCATTCGCGGTAACATAAAAACAACCGCCTGCCGAATTTCTTTCAGTATTTTAGAAAAATTCCTCCGCGAGGCAGCTTTCTAAAATCCGGCGCTCGTTTCCGGCCAATTCGCGCAATTCCCGGTAGCGCGCCTCATCCGCCCCCGGCGGCGCAGGCTCGTCGAAGCGCCGGCAGACTTCCAGCGCCTCGGCGTAGGTGCCGATCCGGTTCAGGCAGCAAATTTCCCGGAAACGCGCTTCCGGGCTCAATTGGCGGGAAAGTTGTTGAACGCTCCTGAACCATTGCAGGGCTTCCAACAGGCGTCCCTGCGCTTCTAAGCACACTGCCAGCCAGTAAGCCGCGTGAGTGTAGAGCTGCTCCGCCCCTTTTTCTACCGGGGTGCGCACTGCTTTCAGGTACATTTCCCCCGCCCCGGCGTATTCCTTCAGGTGCATGAGCAGCCAGCCGGCCCGGAAGCAACTGTTCATCCGGCAGACCGGGTTGCCGGCGATCTCCCCGGCCTCCCGGTAAAACGAGAGCGCCTGGCGAGCGTCGCGCTCCTTATCCTGCTCTAAACACCATCCGCAATGGAAGAGGAGGTCCCCGCGGTCCTGTTCGGCCCCGGAAAGGCATTCGTAAAACAGGTTAAAGGCGCGGGCAAAGTCGCCCTCCTGCTCGAGTTGCAAGGCTTGTTGGTATAAGGCCATTTCAGGTTGATCTTTCATCGCGCAATTTCCCTTTAAGACCTCAAAGGTTTCAATAACCTTTAAGGTCTTTTGCATCTCCGGCCTGTTTCCGGGTTGGAGGTGATGAAGTCAAAGGCCGTGCCAGAAATCCGCCGGTGAAGCAGCGTAAGTTCGTAACTCATTATATATCAAAATGCTTACCGACAAATTGAGGCGCTAAACGCTCCCTATTCAGCAGGCGAGCGCCAAATGCACTCCCTGCACCGGGTGCGCACGGAATGCGCGAGGGAGTAGTGCAGGAGCAGGGGGCAGGGGCAGAGGCAGGAGCAGGGGCAGGGGCAGGAACAGGAGCAGGGGTAGGAGCAGAGGCAACCACGTAAGCGGTAACTTCGCCAGGGACAGTAGGTAATCACTGGGGCAGAGGTAGTTTGGTAAAATCTACGATGCCGTAACCAGAATTGTCTCCTGCTCCTGCCCCTGCTCCTGTCCCTGCCCCTGCCCCCTGCCCCTGCCCCCTGCTCCCTGTCCCTATCCCTTGCTCCTGCGCTCGCTTTCCGGCAAATTCTTGACAGGCTTGCCCGCGCCGGTAAGTAGAATTATATTTCGCGCCATTTTGCCCGGAGATGAAAGGAAAAACGCTTATGGCTCACCCGGATTCGGAAAAACCCGGCTTTACCCTTCGCGCTGTGCTGATTGCTATTGGCCTTTCGCTCTTTTTGCTGGCCAGCTCTACCTACATCGCCATCAAGTTAGGGGCGCTGCCCTGGCCGATTGTTTTTTCGGTGATCGTCTCCGGCGGGGCGCTCAAAATACTCAACGGCTCCCGCAAAGTGAACGTGCACGAAGTGAACGTGGCCCAGGCGGGGGGGAGCATCGGCGGGCTGGTGGCAGCGGGAATCGCTTTTACGACCCCGGGAATTATTTTTCTCAACCAGAGCCGCGGGCTGGAGATCGCCTGGCCCAATCCCTGGCTGCTGGGAATTTTGACCGCTCTGGCGGGTCTGTTGGGCGTGTTGCTTTCCATGCCGCTCAAATATACCTTCATCGACCGGGAACAACTGCCCTATCCCGCGGGCACCGCCGGGGCGGAGCTGCTGAAATTGGGCGAGACCGGCGGGCGGCGGCTCTGGCTGATCGTGATGGTCGGGGCGGCGGCGGGCGTCTTTGCCCTGCTGCGGGACGTATTTTTCCCGGCCGGCTTCACCCTGGCGGCGCTTACCGCCGCGGGGATTTATCTCACCCTCTATCCCATGCCCCTGGCCCTGGCCGGGGGATACATACTCGGCCCCCGGGCCAGCCTCTCCTGGTTGGGCGGGGCGGCAATCGGTTGGATGGCGCTGATTCCCACGCTCATTCAAACCGGCCTGGAATTCGCCTCCGCGAAAAGTTTTGCCCAAAACTTAGGAATGGGGATGGTGCTGGGTTCGGGCATCGGATTTTTAGCCAGCTACGTGCTCCCGCGCGCCGGGGCGATTTTCGCCCCCATTTTCAAATCGCGCAAGAGGTTTGCCCGCCTCTTGCCGCTGTTCTCGGCGCTGGGGGCGGCGGCGCTGCTGCTTTCCGGGGTTCCCCTGCCGGCTGCGCTGTTAGCGGTGCTGGGAGTATGGATGATGGTGGCCGTGGCGGCGCGCATGACCGGCGAGACCAACATCGATCCGTTAGAACAGTTCGGTATTTTTGTTGGGCTGGCGATTGCGTTTATTTACCAGGCCGCCTCCCTGGAATTGAGCATGTACGCTTCCTTTATGATTGTTACCTTCGTGAGCGTGGCCTGCGCCATTGCAGGGGACGCCGGGCACGATTACAAATCTGCGGATATCGTGGGCACCCGTTTTTTCGACGTCGTAAAAGTGGATTTGATTGCGGTAATCTTTGCCGGGCTGGCCGCCCCGTTTGTCATGGAAACCATTCGCAGCGGTTTCGGGAAGGAATTGTTCACCCCGGCCATGCCCGCGCCCCAGGCGCAACTGGTGGCCGGGAGCATCTTCGGGTTCGAATATCCGCGAGTGTTCCTGGCCGGGTTCGGAATTGCTTTTGTGCTGGAAATTTTGAATACGTTTTTACCGGAACGCGCTCGAAACCGGGTGCTGATCATGCCCCTGGGCATCGGCCTGTTCCTGGGAATGGGCCTGGCGATTCCGATTGCGCTCGGCTCCCTGGTACGCGCTTACATCGATAAAAAACATTCCCATCTCTACCAGACGGTTTTATTGATCGCCGCCGGGGTAATGGGCGGTGAGGGAATCGCCGGTTTCAGCGCCGGGGCGCTGACCACCGTGGGGCTGAGTTTCCGCAGCGGGGCGTTTTCCCTGGCAGGGCTGTCCGGGTTTATTTGTTTGATAGGGTTGATTTTTTATTTGAAAAAACCGGGAGCGGTGAACCGGAAAGGTTAAGGGCTTAGGGCGGCGAACAAGGAGTATGCCTCTTTTGCTTCGCAAATATGATCAACAAGTGATTGATTATCCCGGGGTGTGGAATTACATTCCATGGCGATGTGGGAAAAAAGAATAGCCGGGTAATATATCCGCAGCCGGGCGCGGAACAAGTTAAAAAATGGGTTCTAACTTATGGGAAAGAAAAAATTATATGAAATGAAGGGTTTGAGCCGTATCGACCAGACGGTTAAAACGGAGCACAAAAAAGGCAAAGGCACCAAGTCCACCCACGGTTGGTACTGCCGGGTCTATACAAATCGCAAAGAATACCGCAAGTTCTTCGCGGATAGTAAGCATGGCGGAAAGGAGAAAGCGAAGAAAGAGGCGGTGAAATGGTTGAAGCAGATGCACAAGAAATTTGGCATTAAGGAAGGCTCTGCCGCCGGGCCGCGGGTAAATTTAATGCCCCCGCAGCATAATTCGTCCGGCTGGCCCGGCGTGCACCGTTGCCACACCGTCACGCGCGATAGATTTCCGGATACCTATTGGGCGGCTACCTGGACGGAGCATCTTTCCAACGGTAAAATACAGCCGAAGGATAAAGCTTTTCGTTTTCGGGAATATAAATCCTCTAAAAGCCGAATCCATCGCACTGAAATAGAGGCCAAGCGGTTAGCCATTCTCTGGCGGGCGAAAATGGTCAAAAAATTTCTCAAACCGGGTCTTCCGTTCAAGAAAAGTAAAATTGCCTGGATACCCGGGCAGTCCATCGAAGAATTGGACCTCGATCAGAGTGGAGTTTTTAATGCTGCGCCGCCGGAATATGAGATCAAAAACCGGGAAGCGTTTGAGAAACGCATTCATGCCCTGAAAAAACCCCTGGGCGACATTGCCTATCTGTATCAATGGGACGAAATCGATTACCAATTCGGGCGCGGGATTATTTCTCCCACCCATCGCTGTTTCTGGCTCTCCGATGGCTGCCGGATCGACGTGCTCATCACCGGAATGGGCAAGG
>WYBG01000158.1 GCA_011526015.1 Deltaproteobacteria bacterium
CGGGAGGCCCATACTTTTGATATACAACTGCTTTCATAAGTATTTCTCCGTCGTAACTTTGATTCGGCTATTTTTAGCAACAGGAGTCGCTTCGTGACCGGATTGATCCGGAGGAAGATACGGAAACGATTCGTAAATGGCAAGAGCAGAACCGCGCCGGTCTGCCCGGAGAAATTTAGGCGCAAAGCAATTTATCGGAGAATACAAACCTTGCCCGCATTCGCGAGTGCAGGGTTCCCAGGGCCCGCCCTGCGGGTAACCTGGCACAGGCAGCGAAGCCCCGGTCTGAAAGACGTTCCCGAAAACCCCAATTCTGCCAAACGAACCCATTTCCCCCAGAATCATTTTCAGTTTGAATTCAACACCGCTATTTCATAGATTTCATTCTTTATTCACCGATAAACCGGGGACAGACAAATGGCCATACGAGAGTTGACCTGCGAACAGCTTCGCAAAAAACTGAACCAGCGGTCTTTGCCTTTTACCTCCACCGATGAGCTGAAACCGTTGGATGCGGTCATTGGCCAGGAACGGGCGTTAAAGGCGCTGCAATTAGGGTTGGAGATCGACGCTTCCGGCTATAACGTGTTCGTGACCGGCATGTCCGGCACCGGCCGCACCACCATTATCGAAAAGCTTCTCCAGGGCTATTCCAAAAAGAATAAAGTCCCCGACGATTGGTGCTACGTGTATAACTTTGCCGACCCGGACTCCCCGGAGGCTTTAAACCTGCCCCCCGGCAAAGGCAAGGGCTTTCAGCAGGACATGGCGCAATTGATCGAAACCCTGCAATTAGAATTGAAACGCGTCTTCACCGGCGAGCATTACGAGAACCAGAAAACCTCCATCATTAACAAACTGAATCAGGAAAAACGCCACCTGCTCCAAAAACTGGATGAGAAAGCTCATAAACTCAACCTGAAAATCCAACCCACTCCCATGGGGTTCCAGACCCTGGTGCTGATCAACAATGAGCCGGTTACACCGGAAATATTCAACGGATTGTCTGCCAAAGAGAAGGAAAAGATCAACCGCAACATCCAGGAGATGGAAAACGAGATTGCCGATACCCTCCGGAACCTGGCCCGGCTGGATCTCAATGCCCAAAAGACTCTCAATCAACTCGACAAGGACGTGGCCAACTTCGTAGTAGAGCAATACATCAAGGAGATCAAGGATCAATACAAATCCTTTCCCGAGGTGCTCGACTATCTGAACAAGGTCGCTAAAGACATTGTCGCGAATACCGGCGTTTTCTTGAAACACCTGGACAAAGAGCATGAAGAGGAAGAAACCGATCTGCTGAAATCCCCCTTCTTCAAGCGCTACCGCGTGAACGTGGCGGTGGACAACAGCCGCCTGAAGGGAGCGCCGGTGATCTTCGAGACCAATCCCACCTACAACAATTTGTTCGGGCGGATCGAAAAATACCCGGTGCAGGGCGGCTACGCCACGGATTTTACCATGATCAAAGCCGGCAGCCTGATGAAAGCCAACGGCGGCTACCTGATGGCCGACGCCCTGGAGGTTCTGCGCAACCCTTTTGTGTACGACACCCTCAAGCGCAGCCTGCGCAATAAGGAACTGCGCATCGAAGACGTTGCCGACATGTATGGTACCATCTCTATCGTATCCTTAAAACCCGAGCCCATTCCCCTGAAGCTTAAAGTGGTATTGATCGGCTGGAATCGCATCTATCAACTGCTAAGCGGCAGCGATGACGATTTTTCCAAGATATTCAAAGTCAAGGCGGATTTTGATTACGAAACCGACTCCACCGATAAAGCCATCCTGCAATACGCCCGCTTTGTCAAACGGGTGATCGACCAGGAAAAACTGCCCGCCTTCGAGCGCGACGCCATCGCAGAGGTCATCCAGTACGGCCACCGCTTAGCCGGGGGGCAGCGGAAAATCTCCCTGGAGTTCGGTAAAATCATCCGGGTGATTCAGCAGGCGGCTTTCTGGGCTAAAAAAGAGGGTAAAAAGATCGTTGCGGCGGGAGACGTCAAAAGAGCGATCCTCGAATTTGAGAACCGCCACAGCCTGGTTAAGGATAAAATTCAGGAAACCATCGACCGGGATATTCGCAAGCTCATCGTCCAGGGAGAGATCGTGGGAGAGATCAACGCCCTCTCGGTGTACGACCTGGGCGATTTCACCTTCGGCAAACCCAGCCGGGTGACGGCCAAGACCTACATCGGCTCGGAAAACCTGGTGCACATCGAACGGAAAGCCGGCCTCACCGGCAAAATTCACGACAAAGGCGTGTACGTTCTCACCGGGTTCTTCAATTCTAAATTCGGCGATTACATGCCCATCTCCTTTTCCGCCAGTCTGGCCTTCGAGCAAAACTACGGGAAGATCGAAGGCGACAGCGCCTCCTCCACGGAGCTGTACGTGCTGCTCTCCAGCCTGGCCCGGGCGCCCATCAAGCAGGGAATCGCGGTAACCGGCTCGGTCAACCAGAACGGGGAAATTCAGGCCATCGGGGGGGTGAATGAAAAAATCGAAGGATTTTTCGAAGTCTGCAAATCCAAGGGCCTCACCGGGGAGCAGGGGGTGCTGATCCCGGCCAGCAACGTGGAGGACCTGGCCCTGAAGGATGAGGTGCGGGAAGCGGTGAAATCCGGGCAATTCCACGTTTGGGCGGTGGATACCGTGGAGGACGGTCTGCAAATCCTGACCGGGCTGCCGGCCGGAAAGCGCGACAAAAGGGGCAAATTTACCAGGGATTCCATCTACTTCCTGGTAGAAAAGCACATGCGGGAACTCTCCGAACGCTCGGAGGCCTATCGTAAATCCCTCAGCGAGAAGCACAGGAAAAAAGCCGCTCCCAAAAAAGAAGTGAAAAAAACCGGCAAAAAAGCAAAACCCGCGCCTCCGCGACGTAAAAAACCGCCCGTCAAAAAAGGCAAGGAGTAGTTGAACAGGAGCAGTTGAACCTGGAAGGTTCAATCCCGACAGGTGAGCAGGGATGCGAACGTATTGTCGGGAGGGCAGGAGCAGTTATTTAGGGCGGAATCGCTCAGGATGATTGGCCATACCGCCAAGCATTTTTCCGACTTCCTGATATCTCTGTATTAATGAGTCGTGAATATCTTCCGTAATGTAACCACAATCTCTTGCAAAATCTAAATGCACCGTTGTCTCACTGGCTTCACCATCCGCATCACTCATCTTCATTGTAAAATGTTCGGAATATCTCTTTTTTCGATAACCTTCCGCAATGTTTGTACAAACAGATCGGGATGATCGCCGAATTTGATCAGTCAATGAATACATTTCTTCACGAGGAAAGGTCTTTGAGAGATGAAATATCTCCATCTCCAACTGATAGGCCAACCGGTAAACTCTTAATTCACGAAAATCGCCTGCCACAGTTCCCCCTCTAATTATCATATCCCTGCCCCTGCCACCTGCCCCTCCTCCTACCTACCATCCTCTTCCGGCGCAGGGCTCGATTTCCAGCGCCGGTGCATCCACAGGTACTGTTCCGGGTACTGCCGCACGTAGCGCTCTAATTTGGCGGTAAAGGCGGCGGTAATTTTCTGAATATTTTCGGTGTTGACTTCGTAATCCCCCCGGTACTCAATCGGCTCCACCACGCCTTTATATTGAAACCTCCCGGCGCGAATGCTAATCCCGAAAAACAAGGGTGCCCGGCTGCGCAGGTGCAGCACCCCCGCGCCCACCGGCGTGGAAGCCATCCGCCCGAAAAAGGGCACAAAAACGCCCCGCGTTCCGGCATCCTGATCGCATAACAATCCCACAAACTGGTTTTCCTTCAAAGACCCCAGGGCGTTATTGACCGCTCCCCGGGAGTAGATGATCTCGATTCCCCAGCGCCGGCGCAGGTCTGCCACGTGCCGGTCGATCCGGGAGTTCTTCTGCCGTTGCTGGATAACCGAAGCGCCCTCGAAAAAACGGGAGGCCAAATAGGCAATCGCCACTTCCCAGTTTCCGAAATGCCCGGAAACCATAATCGCGCTACGGCCTTTTACCTGTTCCAGCAATGTTTCCACCTCTTTGGTGCGCTCGAGGTTTACCATCCTGTCCAACCGCTCCGGGCTCCAGGAAGAGAGCTTCATAAACTCCAGAATCAACAACGCAAAGTGCCGGTAAGAGTGATAAGCGATGGCAAGGTGTTCCCGGGGAGATTTTTCCGGAAGGGCGTGGGCAAGGTTATCCAGGGCCACCTCGCGGCGGTAGCGGATTACCCGGAAGGCCAAAAAAGCGACCCCGGAAGCGAGCGCCTCTATAACCGGGTAAGGAAGCAACTGGATGGTTTTTTCAAAGAAACGAAAAATCAGGTACTCCAGTAAATGTTGGATTTTTTTGCTCATAAGTATTTCCTGCCTACCCCTTGATCACCCCTGCCGGCACCAGCTTGGCCACTTTCTTGCTGATCCCGGCCTGGTGCATCACCTCCACCACCCGGGAGACGTCTTTGTACGCCGAGGGCATCTCTTCCGCCACCGTGGCCATTCCCCGCGCCTGGATCACCACCCCCAACTTTTTCATTTCGTCCAAAAGATCTTTCCCCCGGGCGTCTTTTTTGGCCTGGTGGCGGCTTTTCACCCGCCCGGCCCCGTGGCAACTGCTGCCGAAACTCTCCAGCATGGAGGCCTGCTGCCCCACCGCCACAAAGGAATACCGGCCCATGTCCCCGGGAATCAGCACCGGCTGGCCCACTTCCCGGTATTTTTCCGGGGTGAGGGGATGGTGGGGCGGGAAGGCCCGGGTAGCGCCTTTGCGGTGCACGCACACCGTTTTCATCTTCCCGTCGATGTCGTGCTCTTCCATTTTAGCGATGTTATGGCAGACGTCATAGACCAGCCGGAAGCCCAAATCGCGATCGGAAATTTTCAACGCTTCCTGAAAGCTCTTTTTAGCCTGGTGCATGATCACCTGGCGGTTGGCCCAGGCGAAATTAGCCGCCGCGGCCATCGCGCCTAAGTAACGCTGCCCTTCATCGGATTTAATAGGCGCGCAGGCCAACTGCCGGTCCGGAAGATGAATCCCGTACTTATGCGAGGCATTAGTAAGCACTCGCAGGTAATCCTCGCAGACCTGGTGCCCCAGCCCCCGGGAGCCGCAGTGGATCATCATGACCAACTGGCCGGGAAACAACCCTAACGCATCGGCGGCCGCGGCGTCGTATATTTCCTCCACCATCTCCAGTTCCAGGAAATGATTGCCGGAGCCTAAGGTGCCTACCTGGTTGTAACCGCGCTCTTTGGCGCGTTCGCTCACGTAATCCGGGTTGGCCGAACTTAGGGTGCCTTTCTCTTCCGTGCACTCCAGGTCCTCCCGGGATGCAAACCCGTTCTCGAAGCACCAGCGCGAGCCGTTTTGGAGCACCCGGGTCATCTCTTTTTGGGATAATTTCGGGATCGCCCCGGAAGAGCCCACCCCGGTGGGAACGTGTTTAAACAGGCTCTGAACCAGTTTTTCCATGTGCTGCTTCATGTCCGCGTATTCTAAGTTGGTGCGCACCAGACGCACCCCGCAATTGATGTCGTAGCCCACCCCGCCGGGAGAGATTACCCCCTCTTCCAAATCCGTGGCCGCCACCCCGCCGATGGGGAATCCGTATCCCCAGTGAATATCCGGCATGGCGATAGAATACTTCTGAATGCCCGGCAGCATCGCCACGTTGATCACCTGCTTGATGCTTTCGTCCTCCTTGATGATCTCTTCCATCATGCGCTGATCGGCGTAAATCTTGCCGGGAACCCGCATCCCCCGCACCGGCGGAACGATCCAGGTAACTTCCCCCACCTGCTCGATCTTGATGTCGTTATAAGTTAAAGTTTTCATACCTTGCTCCTTTCGAATCAGTAGGCAGTAGGCTGCCATGCGCCTATTGCCTGCTTGCCTATTGCCTACTGCCCTTGCAAAACTGAAGTTTTGCACTCCGGTTGCTCAAATATCAAACACGATCCGAACCTGGTACCCTCCCCCGTTCGTCTCCTTGATTTCCAGTTGGTGATAGGTTACCGCTTTAATATCGAAATAGATGTAATGCCGCGCCGGGTCCAGCGCTTCCCCGCTTACCTGCGCATCCAATTCCCACATCACGCCCGACCGCTGTAGGGAAACCAGCTCGCATTGATGGAACACCCATTGCCGAACGGTCAAAAAATAATTCAATTCGCTGAGCCATTGCACCAGCAAATCCTCCGCTTCCGGGGAGGATAGCCGAACGCTTCGGGTTTCGGCGGGGCGGGTTTCGGAATCCTCGAACACCATCTCCTTCCATCCCCGGGATGCTTCGGTGAACAGGGATTCCAAATTGGCCGCCTGCACCTCCAGGGCAATGTCCGCAGTGTGAGATAGAATTTTGAACATGGAATTTTCGCGGTTTCCGTGCGCTTCGTATCGCCGGGCGCAATATAAACAGATTTGGCCGGAATGGAAACAGAACTTTCTTTCGTTTAGCTCTGAAGAATGAAATTGGAGTGACAGGTATTTCTGAATTGGGCGTGGGGATGTTCGTCGCGCCTGGGATTTTGTCTTCCGTCTGGTTTCTTCCCTTCTTTCCAGTTAAATTCTCCTTCTGGCAACCGGGCATAATTGCCAATTGGTAATTGGCAATTGGCAATTAAAAAATCCCAATGATTCGGGTTCGAATCATAACTCAAACAAAAAAAGGAGCCTTTTTATGCAATTCCTGAAAGACCTCGGCATCAAAGAAAAAAACTTCGGCGCATCCACGGGTTTGAAATGGCGCGAAACCAGCGACCAGGGAGAGTTGAAAATCGTCTCCCCGGCGACCAACGAGTACATCGCCTCGGTTTACCAGGCTTCGGAAGCGGATTACGAAGCGATCATCCGGCAGGCGCAGGAGGCGTTCAAATTATGGCGCACCATACCCGCGCCCAAACGGGG
Source organism: Deltaproteobacteria bacterium (assembly GCA_011526015.1). Taxonomy (GTDB): domain Bacteria; phylum Calditrichota; class Calditrichia; order RBG-13-44-9; family J075; genus JABWBP01. The sequence continues at coordinate 6,892 of WYBG01000158.1, forward strand.
AGAAACCGTGCGCCAGATCGGGATGAAACTGCGCGAATACAAGCGCCCCCTGGGAACCCTGGTCTCTTACGAGATGGGAAAATCCCTCCAGGAAGGCCTGGGGGAAGTGCAGGAGATGATCGACATCTGCGATTTCGCGGTAGGGCAATCGCGGCAGCTCTACGGCTTTACCATGCAGTCGGAGCGCCCCAGCCACCGCATGTATGACCAGTACCATCCCCTGGGAATCGTCGGGATCGTGACCGCGTTCAATTTCCCGGTGGCGGTGTGGTCCTGGAACGCCATGCTCTCCGCGGCCTGCGGCAACGCCAACCTCTGGAAACCCTCTTCCAAAACCCCCCTCACCGCGGTGGCCTGCCAGCACATCATTCGCGATGTATTGAAGGAAAACCAGGTGCCCGAGGGAATTTTCAGCCTGATCATCGGCAAAGGCTCCACCATCGGCGAAAAAATGCTCCATGACAAACGCGTTCCCCTGATTTCCATCACTGGCTCCACCGCGGTGGGGCAGCGCGCCGCGCAAATCATCGCCGGGCGCTTCGGCAAGGCTATCCTGGAATTAGGGGGCAATAACGGCATCATCATCACCCCCCACGCGGATTTGAAGTTAGCCATTCCCGCGGTGGTGTTCGGGGCGGTGGGCACCGCCGGGCAGCGCTGCACCACCACCCGGCGTTTGATCATCCACGAATCGATCTACGAACAGGTTAAAACCACGCTGGTGAAGGCTTACCAGAGCCTGCGCATCGGCAACCCGCTGGATGAGAAGAACCACGTAGGCCCGCTTATCGACCGCCAGGCCGTGGAACTGTTCAGCGAGGCCTTGAAGACGGTGCAACAACAGGGCGGCAAACTGATCTACGGCGGGGAAACCCTTTCCGGAAAGGGCTATGAATCCGGCTGTTACGTAAAACCGGCGCTGGTGGAAGCGGAGAATCACTATCCCATCGTGCAGGAAGAGACCTTTGCCCCGATCCTCTACCTCATCAAATACAAAGGCGAGGTGCACAATGCGATTGCTCTCCACAACGGGGTGGTGCAGGGGCTATCTTCCGCCATCTTCACCAACGACCTGCGGGAAGCGGAAAATTTCCTCTCCGCCTGGGGTTCGGACTGCGGCATCGCCAACGTGAATATCGGCACCTCCGGGGCGGAAATCGGCGGCGCGTTTGGCGGCGAAAAGGAGACCGGCGGAGGCCGGGAATCCGGTTCCGACGCCTGGAAAGCCTACATGCGCCGGCAGACCAACACCATCAATTACGGCGCCCAACTGCCCCTGGCGCAGGGGATCAAGTTTGATATTTAGTGGAGCGCGGCAGGTGCGACTCACTTTGGAAGTGCGTCGCACCTGCGTGCGTTAAAACACATCTTGCAAACGGGCATTCCTTATTGTTTATTTGAACCCAACTATCGGGAATGCGAAATTTTATGAATGATTCGAAAAAACGGAAAAACGCTCTGGTGGAGATGGTCAAAAACATCGCCAAATCCACGGCCGGCAGCGACCGGCAAATCGACCTGGAATACTTAGAAAAGGAGTTGCAAAAGAGCAGCGACCGTTTCGACACCATCCTGACCTACTCCAACGACGCCATTTTCATTATCGATCCGGAGCAGCAAAAAGTGGTGGAAGTGAACGAGCGCGCCTGCCGGATGTTGGGATACCCCCGGGAAAAGTGCCTCACCCTGCAAGCCAGCCAGATTTTTTCCGATCACCAGGCCTTTCAGACTTTCATCCAGCGGGTGTTCCAGGCCGGCCAGGGTTGGACCAACGAGTTCTCTTGCATTTCCCGCAGTGGGGAAAGCATTCCCGCGGAAATTACCGCCTGGCCGGTGGAAATCGAGGAGAAAAATTACCTGCTCTCCTTTGTTCACGACATCAGCCAGCGCCGGCGCGCGGAAGCGGCCCTGCGCGAATCGGAACAAAAATTCCGCGCCCTGATCGAGAACATGCAGGAAGGGGTAATGATCGTTGATAACCATGACGTGATCCAATTCGTCAACCACCGCATTTGCCGGATGCTCGGCTACGGGGAAGAGGAATTACTCGGCAAGGTGGGTTACAAAGTGCTGTTCCGCAAAAACGACCAGAAAGTGATCCGGGAAAAGAACCGCCTGCGCACCGAAAAGGTGGCCGACCAGTACGAAATCGAAATGATCAAGAAATCCGGCGAGCCGGTGTGGGTGCAGATCAGCGGCGTTCCCATCGAGGATTCCCGGGGACTGGTCACCGGCTCGTTCGGCATCATCGCGGACATTCACACCCGCAAATTGGCGGAGCAGGCCCTGAAACGGGCGCATGACGAGCTGGAAAAACGGGTGGAACAGCGTACCGGGGAGCTGCGGAAGTCCAATGAATCGTTGCAGCGGGAAATCCACGAGCGCATCCAGTTAGAGGAAGAGCGCCAGAAATTCATTTCCCTGGTGGAAAACAGCAACGACGTGATCATTATGGCCTCGCCGGAGGGAAGTTTGATCTATGTAAACGAAACCGGCATGAAGGCGCTGGGATTGCGCGGCAAGGAAGCAGTGCGCTCGAAACACCTAATAGAGTGCCATCCCGCGGAGAGCCGGGAACTGTTGGAGAAGACGGTCATTCCCATGATTATCGAGGAAGGCTCCTGGAAGGGCGAGCTATCCCTGCAGAATTTTCGCAGCGGGGCGCTCACCCCCACCCTCTTCAACGGATTTGCGGTGCGCCACCCCAACACCCGGGAAATTATCGCCCTGGCGGCCATCTGCCGTGATATTGCGGACCGCAAGCGGGTGGAAGAGGCGCTGCACCGCGCTAAAGACGAGCTGGAAATACGGGTGCAGGAGCGTACCGCGGAGCTATCGGAAGCCAATACCACTTTGATCCAGCAGATGTTAGAGCGGCAACGCGCCGAGGAGCAGTTGCTGCAGAGCGAAAAGAAGTACCGCCTGCTCTTCAACAGCGGCAACGACGCGATTTTCGTTTATCATCCCTTAGAGAACCGGGAGGTCTCCAATTTTATCGAAGTGAACGACGTGGCCTGCCAGAAGTTGGGCTACGAGCGGGAAGAGCTGCTCAAACTATCGCCCCGTTCCATCTCCCTGGGCTATGACGAGGAGAGGTCTTCCCTGCGAATGGGCAAGTTGTTGAACGACCGACACATTCTCTACGAAGATATGTTCCTCACCAAAACCGGGGGGATTATCCCGGTGGAAATCAGCGCCCACCTCTTCGAGTTCAATGAAAAACCCACCATCATGTCCATCGCCCGCGACATTACCGCGCGAAAACGGGCGGAGGAGCAAATCCGCGAGCAGGCCGCCCTGTTGGACAAGGCGCAGGACGCCATTTTGGTGTGCGATCTGAACGATTACATCATCTACTGGAACAAGAGCGCCGAGCGCATGTACGGCTGGAAAACCGAAGAGGCCATCGGCAACAACGCCTTCGAGCTGCTCTTCAACCGCGACTCGACCCAGTTCATCGCTTCCCGCCGGGCAGTGCTGGAACACCGGGAGTGGCAGGGCGAGCTTCACCAGGTGACCAAAGAGGGTAAGGAGATCATGGTAGAAAGCCGCTGGACCCTGGTACACGACAACCAGGGCGAGGCGAAGTCGATCCTGGTGGTCAACACCGACGTGACCGAGAAGAAAAAGATCGAAGCGCAGTTTTTACGCGCCCAGCGGATGGAGAGCATCGGGGCGCTGGCGGGGGGAATCGCCCACGATCTCAATAACGTGCTGGCTCCCATCCTCACCGCGGTGCAGATCCTGCAGCTTCGCCATACCGAGGAGAAAAGCCAGCGCATTCTCAATACCATCGAGGCGAACGTCAAGCGCGGCGCGGATATGGTCAAGCAAATCCTTACTTTTGCGCGGGGCGTGGAAGGGGACCGGATGCCCTTGCAAATCCAGCACCTGATCTACGAGCTGGAAAAAATCGCCCTGGAGACCTTTCCCAAATCCATCAAAATCCACCTGGATCTGCCCGCCAACCTGTGGAACATCTCCGGCGATGCTACCCAGCTCCACCAGGTGCTGCTGAATCTCTGCGTAAACGCCCGCGACGCCATGGCCGGGGGCGGGGAGTTGGCCATTAGCGCGGCAAACACCGTGGTGGATGAGCACCTGGCGCGGGTCAATCTGGACGCCCGGGTGGGGAACTACCTGGTGATCCGCGTGAAAGATAGCGGCGTCGGCATCCCTTCCAACATTATCAACAAAATATTCGAGCCGTTTTTCACCACCAAAGATCCCGGCAAAGGCACCGGTCTGGGTCTCTCCACGGTACTGGCGATCGTTAAGAGCCACGGTGGATTCGTATCGGTAACCAGCGAGGTAGGAAAGGGCACTACCTTCGAAGTGTACCTGCCCGCCCAGGCGGAAGTCGAAGCCGAAGGAGTGCAAACCGGCCAAACCGATTTGTTGTTCGGGAATGGTGAATTGATTTTGGTAATCGATGATGAGACCTCTATCTTAGAAATCACCCGGGAAACCCTGGAAACTTATAACTATAAAGTGATGATTGCCCACGACGGCGCGGAGGCCATCGCCCTGTACGCCCGTTATAAAGACAGCATTGCGGTGGTAATTACCGATATGATGATGCCGGTGATGGACGGGGCCGCCACCATCCGGGCGCTGCGGCGCATCAATCCCCATGCAAAGATTATCGCCTCCAGCGGCTTTATGGAGGACGCCAGGATCGCCCAGTTCGTCGGCGACGGCATCGAAGCGTTCCTGCACAAACCTTACACCGCGGAGAAGCTGTTGGGGGTGATTCATGAGCAGTTGCACGGGAGTGAAACGTAA
>WYBG01000159.1 GCA_011526015.1 Deltaproteobacteria bacterium
AAGAACATTTTCAAATAATATATTCCCTCTCTGCACTGCCTTTCTATGTCAAAACCCATGGTTTCAAAAAGGTGCAGCACCGGTGTGTTTCCCATCAGCGCTTCGGCAGTGAAGCCAAGAAGTCCCTGCTTGCTCGCCAGATGGGTCAGGTAAGAGAGCAGTTCTCTGCCGATGCCCTGTCTCCAATAATCATCCCGCACTACCAGGGCCACATCTGCCATGTGCTTGGCTTCCTCGATTGAATATTCTCCTATTCCCACCACCGTTTCTTTGGCGCCTTCTTTGATCACCGCCAGAATCTCCACCTGGTTGGTGTAGTCGATGACCACAAAATCCTGCAAGCGTTGGTGTTCCAGGGCTCTCAGCGCAGAAATAAACCGCCGGTAAATACTCTCGTCGGAAACCGAATGAAAAAACTCTTTGAGCAATGGCTCATCGCTTATTTTCACCGGTCTCAAAAGTAGCTCCAGCCCTGTTTTGGTGGTGCGGGTGGTTTCCAGGTGTTCCGGGTATTCCCCCTTTTTCCCGGGTATGAATGCCTGGTCTTTATAAATCAGATTTTGTTTTTTTGCCTCTTCGATCAGCCCGGCTTGGAATTTGGGATGGGCGATGGCGATCAATTCCATTGCCCGTTCGCGGATGTTTTTGCCGTGCAAATAAGCGATTCCGTATTCGGTTACTACATAATGAACGTCGCCGCGATTCAGGGTAACCCCGGCGCCTTCTTTCAGAAGCGGTACGATTCTGGAAACGGTTTCTTCTTTGGCGGTTGAAGGAAGGGCGAGAATCGTTTTGCCGTTACGCGCCAGACTTGCCCCTCTCATAAAATCTGCCTGACCCCCGATGCCGCTATAAAATATTCCGCCCAGGGATTCCGCGGTCGCCTGCCCGGTCAGGTCAATTTCTAAGGCGCTGTTAATGGCGGCCATGTTATCGTTTTGTGCGATCACCAAAGGATTGTTGGTGTAATCAATAGTACGGAATTCAACCGCAGGGTTATTGTGGATGAACCGATAGGTTGGTTCCCTGCCCATACACAGCGCCGCAACCGATTTTTGGCGGTTGAGGGTTTTCCGGGAATTATCAATCACATTCTTTTCCATAAGCTCCACAATGCCGTCGGTGAGCAACTCGGTATGCACGCCGAGATGTTTTTTTTCGGTGAGGTTGTATATAATCGCATTGGGCAGGCTGCCGTACCCCACCTGAATGGTATCTCCATCCTCAATCAGGCGCGAGACATAGCTTCCGATCTTTTGGGCAATCTCAGAATCCGCGCTGGGGTTATATTCCAGCAAGGATTCATCATGGGGAATGATAAAATCGACTTCATCGACGTGGATAAAGCCGTCGCCAAGCACCCGGGGCATATTGGAATTGACTTGCGCGATGACCAATTTGGCATTTTCCACTGCGGATTTGACGATATCAACGCTCACGCCTAAGCTCATTACCCCCCGGTTATCGGGCGGCGAGGTTTGCACCAGCGCCGCGTCGAGAGGAATGATGCGGCGGGAAAACAACTCCGGAACTTTGGAGAGAAATACCGGCGTATAGTCAGCAGCGCCGGTATTGACCGCCTCCCGGCTGTTATCCCCGATGAAGAAAAAGTTATGCCGGAAATTGCCTTTGAACTTTTCATCCAGGTAAGGAGCCACCCCCAATGTCCAGACATGCAACACTTCCGTATCCGAAACGGCTTTCGGATGGGATTTTGCATACTCTAACAGGGCATTCACCAGGTACTGGGGTTCACCGCAGCCGGTAGCGATAAAAATCCGGTCGCCGTGGTGGATATGGCTGAATATCTCTTCTTCCGGCTGGCATTTTTGGGGGTACTGCTTTTTTAGGTTTTCCATTTTTCGATCCCCTTTGTTTATTGAGTTTGTAATAAACTCATTAAACCGGTTCATATTGATACCACTTTTTAATGGCATCGACTGTCGCATTTATTACCGGGTAAGCAACCGGTGATGCAGTAAGCAGCGGATGGGTGCCGATTTGCAGGGTGTCAATATCCATATCGGTCATTTTGTTCAAGATCATCACCGAGAACATATTGACTAATTCGCCCACGGAATCCCCGCCATGCATTTGCGCCCCTAAGAGCGTATGAGAATAGCGGGAAAAGATAAGCTTCAGATGCAATGGGGAGGCGCCGCGCAGCTTGCCGGGATGGCGATCCACCGTGACTGCCGTTCCTACCGTATAATCCAGGTTCATTGCCTTTGCTTTTTCTTCCGTAATGCCGCTGACGCCAAAGGCGGTATCACCCAGTTTCGTTGAAAAGGATCCCAAAACGCCGATGTATTGCCGGATCACCTTGATTTCGAACAGATCGGAACCCACCAGGCGGCCCTCGGCCATGGCGGTCGATGCCAGCCGGATGTCGGTAAATTCGCCGCTGAAGAAGTCATACTTGGCAGCGCAGTCGCCCACGGCAAAAATATCTTTATCCGATGTTCGCATATATTCGTTGACCAGGATGCCATGTTTGGGATTATAGTCCAATCCGAACTTTTCCGCCAGCGCCACATTCGGCCGGCCGCCCACCGATACAATGACCATCTCCGCGGGAATTTCTTCGCCGCTTTCTAACGCCACTCCCTGCACAGCCCTGCCGCCGGTAATGGATTTTACCCTTTGGCCGGTCAATACCCGTGCGCCATTTGTTTCTAAAACTTCCCGGGCTTTCTCTCCAAATTCCGTATCCATGGACATTGCCAAAAGATGATTCAAAAGTTCGATAACCGTCACATTTTTTCCGGCTCTCGAGGCTTCATCCGCCATTTCCAGCCCGATGTACCCGCCGCCGATGATGACAATGTTTTGCACTTCCTGAGCATACTTTCTCATCTGTACCAGGTAATCGCGGTCTTTTTGAACCGTAAACACCCCGGTTTTATCTATCCCGGCGATGGACGGTACTTTGGGCGTAGAACCGGTAGCCAGCACCAGCTTATCGTAAGCCAGCTTTCTGCCGCTTTTTAATTGCAGGTTTTTTCCATCTTTGCCGATTACTTCATCAATAATCAGATCCGCGCCGGTATTTTGGATAAGTTGGTCCGGCAGAATATCGGCATCAACGCTGTCCAGCGAAACAAGGGTATAAGGGATGCCGCAGGGGATTAAGGCAATTTGCTCTTTTCGAATAACGGCAATCTTTTTATCCGGATAGGTATTGTGGGCAGAAATGGCGCAGGTAACACCGGCGGGTCCGCCCCCGATCACAATTACATCATAATGTTCCATTTTTTCTTACCTCTTTGCGAATCATTCTTTTTCACTCCAATATTTCTCAAAAAGCTCATTCACATATCGTTTAAAAAACAGCGGAATAAATTCGCTTTGGCATTCCCGCTCAAAACCCTGGCAGGCATTATCCACCACCAATTTTGCCTCTTCCTGAGTATTTGCAGAACGGATTCTTTCTTCAATGCCAACAAAATACTTTTCTATTAACTCATCAAGAAGAGAACATTGGGTTGTGGGATATCTTTCCTCAAGCGAAATTTCTTCATCCATTTTAAATATCTCCATATTTATTTAGCGCATTACTTTTTATTGCAGCCTTTTTCTTTGCCCGGATTACCACAAACGATCCCTCGCCGTACCACTCTTTTAGCGGTTCTATTGCTTTAATCTCTGATAGATTATGAAAAACTGTTTGGGTGAAGTGAAAACTATCGAAACCGGCTTGTTTCAGGTGCTGCGTTACTTCATTTACGGAATAGAAATCGGCGATTTTGTAGAACGGATTTTGATCTTTATGTTTTTGATAAAGCCGGCCGATGGGGCTTTCTTTAGCAATAAATCCGATGATAAAATATCCTCCCGGTTTCAGCACTCGAAACGCCTCTTTGAACGCCGCATCGATGTCATCTAAAAAACAAATAGTGGTCACCATCAGCGCAAAATCAAATTGCGCATCCCGGAAGGGGAGGGATTCGGCGACGCCGTCAATCGCCTCGATTCCCCTGGAGCGGGCGATTTTTCTCATTTCCGCAGAAGGTTCCAGGCCCAGCGTAATCCCCAGCGGCGCGGCAAACCGGCCGCTTCCCACCCCGATTTCAACCCCGGTTCCGTTTTCCGGCAATAGTGCTTTGACTGCTTTAAGCTCGGATTCATAAACAAATTTGTTTACTTCAAACCATTCCTCATACCGGCCGGGAAATATTTCAAAAGGTTCTGTTTTTGCCATGCTCTTTCCCCGCGCTTTTCCCCTTTAATTAAACTATGAGGACTCTTCCTTGTTTTTCTTCTTTTCCTCAAAAAGCTGATGATGATACGAACCGACTCTCAGCATCTTTGCACCGCACCTGGGGCACTTTTCTTCCTGGCAGGGTATCCCCGCCTGATGGGGATTCTCTCCCTGCATTTAGGGCATATACAAAATCCACCAGTGCCCAATCCTTCCCGCTGGTGGTGTTCATGTTGATGCTCATGCCTGGAGGTATGTTTATATCGTTCCATGTGATAGCTCCTTTCTAAGCTAATTCGAATATATGATTTACATAATCCTCTTCATCCAAAGCCCCGTAAAAACTTTTCCCCTCGTTGACCACGGTCATGGGAATACCGCGTACTCTATATTTCTCGGCCAGTTCCAGAAATTCATCCGCGTGAATAATGTCAACGCTGATGGCGTCGCTGGCTATGGCCAGTTTTAAGGCTAACCTGGCTACCGGCAGGGAATAGGGACAGTTAGGGGAGATAAAAATTTTTAATTGAACCGGATTTGTAGGCCAGCTTAGTTTCATCGCCGCCCCCGGTTTAAGAGTGCTTTCTCCTTGCGAAACGTAGATGATGTCATCCAGAAAATCATATAGCTCCGCTCCCCGGGGATACCCATAATAACGGATGCCATAATCCTTTTCACCGATAATTGCCAGCGCCGGTACCGTAAAAACGTGATATTCCCGATCTTTTACCTGGTTGATAGCAAAATTATAGAAGTCAAACGTTATCTTGTGCGTCACGGACGCGAGGCGTTCCAACAGCCTGCGGGTATCGTTACAATGGGGGCAATTTGTTTCACGGGTAAAAAAAATCAGCTTCACATCGTTCTTTAATGCGCAGAACTTGTTCTCTACCACCTCTAAATCCAATCCAAAGGCGTTTAACATGGCGCTCTCCTTCTTCTATTTTTTCTCCTATAAACTCTCGATAAAATGCTGTGCAGAGCTTGCTGCCACGGCGCCGTCGCCGATAGCGGTGGCGACCTGCCGCATCTCCGTATCCCGAATGTCCCCGGCGGCAAATACCCCGGGAACCGAGGTGCGCATTTTTTGATCGGTGATGACATAACCCCACCGGTTTAAAGCCACCCGTCCTTTCAGGTAGCCAGTATTGGGATTAAGCCCGATGTAGATAAAAACCCCATCCATGGGAATTTCTTTCACCTCTTCGGTTGAGCGGTCTTTCACGGTGATGGAGGTGACCCACTTTTCTCCGTCGATGGATGTAATTTGATGATTCAGCAGCCAGTTCACGTTTTCGTGCGCTCTCATGCGTTCTTCAAGAATTTTCTCCGCCTGAACGGTGGGCAAATACTCCACCAGGGTAAGCGATTTTACAAACCTCAAGATGAAAAAACCTTCCTGCAAACCGGAACTGCCGGCGCCGATGATGGCAATATCTTTGTCTCTAAAAATGGGCCCGTCGCAAGTGGCGCAATATGAAACCCCATGGCCTTTAAACTTTTCTTCCCCCGGAATATTCAGGCGCTTTGGCGAGGTGCCGGAAGCGATGATAACCGTTTTGGCGTGTAGGGTTTTTCCTTCCAATGTGATCGTTTTGGGCTGCGCCCTTAAATCCAGTTTCTCCGGATTTCCGTAATGAATATGAGTTCCGAAGCGCTCCGCCTGCCGGCGCATTCGATCCGCCAATTCAAAACCGTTAATCCCTTCCGGAAAGCCGGGATAGTTTTCAATCAGGCTGGTGCTGGCTGCCTCGCCGCCAATGGCTTGTTTCTCAACTAACAACGTTTTCATCTGCGCCCGCGATGCGTAAATAGCGGCGGTTAAACCGGCGGGTCCGCCGCCGAGAATGAAAAGGTCATATTCTT
>WYBG01000160.1 GCA_011526015.1 Deltaproteobacteria bacterium
AGATGCGTTTTTCCGGGCGGGCGTTTAGAAATTCCGGCAGGGCCCCCAGGAAATCTTTTAGCTTTTGGGATTCCCGGTGGTTCAAAATGAGGCGGTAGCGGCCAAAATGGGTGAAATAATTTTCCGGTTGTGGAATTAACTCCATCGCTTTGCTCAGGAATCCCGGTTGGGTGGCAGACATGGCCAGGACGTAGGTATTGCCGAGGTTTTCCAACTCCACTAATGTTTTATCCAGCAATTCCCAAAGAATGCAGGGCAGGGTCTGCACTTCATCCATGATCAGGATGGCGTCGCAGAGATTATGGAAGCGCATTTGATGTTTGCTTTTAGGGCTGAAGAGCGCCATCAGCAATTGATCAAAGGTGGTGACAATGATCTCGGAGCGCCAGGTATCCAGGAAAAAATCGGCGGCGCTGCCGTCGCTCTCGCTGTCATAATGCCGGTCGGCCAGGGAATGGAAAGGCAACATGGTCGAAGTTTTGACCGCTTCTTCCTCACTCCCCGGCAAAAAAGCGCGGTACACGTTTTCGGTTTGATCCAGAATGGAGAGAAACGGCAACACCAGGATAATTTTGGAGGGCCTGGTTTCCGCCGGAAACTGCTCCCGCAATTCCAACGCCCAGCGCGCCGCAGCGAGGGTTTTTCCCAGCCCGGTGGGAAGGGTAAGGGTGAAACGATGCAGCCGCTCCTCCCCGGAAGTGGTTTGCCGGTACACGGCGAAAGCGGTTAGAATTTCATTCTGCGCCTGCTGGCGCAAAGCATTCAGCGGGGTATCCGGCAACTGGCGGATATGCTCAAAAATGCATTTTGATTGGATGGTTGTGGTGGGCGGTTCTAAATATTTTGCGGGTTCTTTTACGGCCAGCAGGGCCTTGTCGGCTTCCAGGAGGACCGAAAACAGGAGTTGCGCTTCCAGGCGGAAACGCAGTTTCTTTGCCAGGGACAACTCATCCAGAAAATCCCAGCATTCATCCAGGTAACGTTGCGCCTTAGCCCAGGGGCGGGAGGGTAATCGGAAGCTTTCCAGGGGCAGGCCGGTTGCCGCTTCCAGGGCCGGAAAATCCAGATCGCTTAACTGCATTTCCAGCACTTCGGCAATTTCATCATCTACGAACCGTCCCAACGATTCCTCCAAGAGGAAGAGCCGGCTGTGATGTCCCAGTGCGGTAACCGCGGTAACAATGCACTCCCGTTCAGGCCAATTCTCTGCTTTAGCTAACAGAATTCCTAACAAACCGGAAAGCGGGGTATGGGCCTTGTCCAATTTTCGCCCTTTGTAGTGTCGAGGGTTGGCAATGTATTCCTGGAATTGCCGGCTGCCCTTGCCGAGGTCGTGGATTTGCACGATTCGGCGGAGTTGCCGGGCGCATTCCTCCGTGGCCACATCGCGGGAATGGCGCTCTAATATCGCATCGACCGCGGCCTGAACCTGCGCTAGGTGTTCATGGAGATAAAGATGGGGATGGGAGCGAAGGTGAACCGGCATTTTGGTTTTCCTGTTTGGCCCAAAAATGAATTTGGGGCTATGATCATCCTTTTTTGCCCAGAAATGAATTTCTGGGCTACTATCAGCCGTCCCTTGCGGGACTTTTCTGTCTGGATTCGTTCCGACAAATTACCAATCCCGTAGGGATTGTTGATGGTAGCCCATCAATTCATTGATGGGAGGCGTGGAATTGTGCGCCTAATCCAAGTCCCGTAAGGGACGAATGAAAATAATTACCCCCACAGATAGCGTTCATCATATTCGATTCCGTGCTTCTTCAGAATAGCTATGTACTCTTCCTCAAACGTCTGCTTGCGATGGTGTTCTTTTTGATTCTCGATATAAGCAATCGTATCGTCAACATGTGATATGCTGATGCTGAAAGCTCCGTAACCCTCCTGCCATTCAAAATCCCGCAGAGAGGAAAATGTATCCGAAACCCATTTTGAGGAGCCGCCTTTGATCAGTTGGATAGCTTTGGCAATGGAAATGGTCGAGGGAAGGGATAACAAAATGTGGGCATGATCTTCTATCCCACCGATGGCGAGGGCCTTCATATTATTTTGTTTGGCAATGCCGCCCATGTACGGCCAGAGACGTTCTTCTAATTCGGGAGTAATGATTTTATGGCGGTTTTTGGTGCTGAAAATATAGTGCACTTTGATGCTGATGTATGAATGCGCCATGTCATTATCCTCTTTGTAAACTGATGAATTGAATTTCGGTCGTCCCTTGCGGGACTTCGGGATCATGCGGTTTCCTTTTTACCCAGAAATGAATTTCTGGGCTATTACCAAACGTCCCTACGGGACTTACAAATTGGCAACGGGTTCTACAAAAACATAATCACCTGGTCTTCCACTTTCCAGGCTGACGAGGTATTCACGGGAATGGCCTGTCCATCCCGTTCCACCAGATAAGCGGCATGGCGGAAAACTCGGTCCGGGGTTACTTCCCTGGGCAACCGGAGTTGGCGTACCGCAATTTTTTCCTGGAAAACTACAGCACTGTCTAATCGGGCACTTGCCTGGGATACCATGGTGTGAACCCGGTATGCTCCTTCGAGAAGGGGTTGAGCGATAAAGCTGCCCAGCCAGCGGAGGTCGGCCAGCATCTCGCTTAACCCCATGCAGGGGGAAAAATGCCAGCGGCGTTCTCGCAACCGCTGGTCCAGTTCCGAGCCATAGGGAGCGGGTAGCGCGGCATAAACGATAAATTGAGGTTTGAAGAGCCATTCCTGGGCGATCAAGGTGGCCTTTTCGGGAGTAGTAGTGCCCTTCTGGCCGGCTTTTACGATCCACGGTAAAGCCGCTGGAGGATCTTTACGAAATTTAGCTGTATGCCAGTGGGTGGCCGGGATTTTACCTGCCAATGCGAACTGCGCTTCCGCAAGTTTGACCTGCGCGGAATCTTTTTCTAATCCCAGAACCGCTCCCGCCAACCCTAACAAGGCGGTGCGCGGCGGTACGGGATAGCTGGGGGCGCTGGCGTTCGCCTCGGCGCGGAGGAAGTGGCCGAATTTTGCCGAATATTTAAAGGCTGTTACTTGCATGGCCGCCTCACTTTTTAGCGTCGGCGTCAATGGAATGCTCTTTCCACCACTCTTTGGGAATGCCGCTCTCGGCAAACTGCACGTCAGGCGAGGCGCAATAGCGTACCCGGCTAATTTTGGCTTTGTGCTCGTTTAATCGGGTAATCAGGAGGGTCAAATCAACCCGGTAATCAGCCGGCGAACTCCATTGTTCTTCGATTTCTTTGCCGTTGGCGTGCTGCAATTTAACGTAGTCGATGAAGTTGCCAAACTGAAATTCTTCACCAGGGTTGTATTCGACCGAAACCAGCAGACGCGGCACCTGCCCGACTTTTGTGCGAGTGTTTCCGGCAGCACGCACTCCTTTCCACATGGCCATCAGTAAATCTTCATAGTCGGCATCGCTCATGCGGGAGAGTTTGGCAGAATGTTCGTTGGAAACGCCGCAGAAGCCGATCAGGGCGTATCGCAAGCCGAAATAGGTAGTGAAAGTGCCCTGGGCTTTTTCTTCTCCACTGGCAAATACGCTGGTGCCGTGAATATCCACTTCTTGAGCGCGATGCAATACTTCCCCATGGTTGATCTGGGTGGCGCCGGTGAGGGTTTTGGGTTCGGGCTTTGGTTCCCAGCCTTCCTGTTTTTTGAAAGCCAGGGAGCTACCGAACAACCGGGCATCGATGAACGAATCCAGAAGAATATTTACCAATTCCGCGCCGTCAGCTTTCTGTTTTCCTTTGGATTCGAGATATGCTGCCACTCGCCCGGTTAGATTGGTGGTTCTCCCCTCAATGGAATCCACCAGGATTGGTTTTCCCTGAATTTTCAAAAAATCGCGAATAAAACGCTTTAGCCGAACATCAGTGACATAATGCGTACCATCCGGCAACACGCGCGGCCGGTTTTCATCCGGGTCGCCGTTGGGATTGCCCATTTTAATGTCGTAGAGAAACAAAAATTCACGCCGGCTGCTGAGAGTATTGTTGACCATAACTTTCCTCCTTTATGTTCAGGTTACATGTCGGAATAAACTGTTTAGCTTTCAATTATTAAGGCGCTGATTATGCCGTAGCTTCTTCTTTTTCTTCTTCCTTGCCGAGAATATCATTAGCCAGAGATTGGCCTAACAGCAGATAGTAACAAGTCTGGGTATCATTCAGTTCAATTTTATCGCCCAGGTGCGCGCCCACCCTGGCTATTTCATGTAAGACTTCCCGTACTTTTTCGCTTTTTTCAGTTCCATAGGCTAATAACTTTTCGCGCACTTTCACATAAAATTCCGGTAAATCTCGCCCGGAAAGGGTCAGGCGCTTTAACCAGGTAAGGGCGTTGCTGCTCACATTCACGCCACGGGCTCCTTGTACCGAAAGCAGCTTTCCGTAAACGATGCCCAACAGAAAAGCAAACGCCTTCTCCTGGGTGTTTATGCCACTCTCCGGTTCGAAATAAGGCTTAAGCTTTTCCAGTTGGGGTTGATACCAATCCTTACTTTGCATGGGGAATACCTCCGTTATTTGAAAATAATAGAGTAATTTGGCTAAATGGCGAATCCAACTGGCGAGAGTGAGAAATCCTTTATACTCGCCGGTTGTTTCATGGTGCAATTTGTGATACCGGATTCGGGAATTTTCTTCTTGCACAATATCATCCAGGTAGCATCTGGCGGTGATGAGGATTTCTTCCTCGAAGCGGGCGGCCGGAATGGCCTGGCGATGATACAGCGCTGCCAGCAGAGAGCGTTTAAGCTGAAACAGGCGCTTGCTGGCGTTGAGCGAAGCATTCTTTTTGCCACCGGGCCGCTTGAAAATATCTGACAGGATGTTCATAGACAGGTAGTATGGCAACAACTCTTTGGTTGGGAATAATGGATGAGTTCTACGATTAAATTCCCGGTTAATTTGGGAAAGTGTATAGAGGCGGGAGGGTAAGATGTCCGTGATGGCGCCTTGCAGATCTTCAATATTCTGACCGAATTTTGCCCAGATCAAGGTCAGGGAATTGACTCCGGCATGATCCGGCGCTTCGGCAATGATTTCCAGAAGATTCAATTCTCGCTGCTCCACGCCTTTATCTACTGCCCCCATGAAGCTCTTCATTTCTCGCATAAAAGTTTTTTGCCCTTTGCGGCTCAATCCAGAGTGAGGGATTAGAAGCGCTTTGCTGCCCGCCACAAGCCCAATAAATTCTCGAGCGACATAATTTTTATAGATATACAAAAGGTCGGCGCAATCCACGCACATGGCAAAGCTTTTCCAGGCGTTCTCAGTATCTACCCCGGGAAAAGCGCCGGCGCGGTCGATATTCATCAGGTTCAGGCCCGCTCCTTTAACGGCGTTGGCAAATATCCCGGTAGCTTTAGCCTGGCAAAGAGCACATTCACCCGTTTCTTTTGGCGGCGCTTCTCGGGTGGAGTACTTATTTTGAGCAAGATTATTCGCTAAATAGGCAGCATATTCCGGCACATCTCCCGGCCAACGCCCCTGTTCGTCAGCAACTGCTAAAAAGACGGTCTGCTTTTCATTTATGCTACCGACTGCTGCTGCCAGAATATCCGCATATTCCTGGTCTTTTCCGGTAGAAATGATTGTATCGCCTGGTAGTTTCAGTCGGGCTCTGGCTAAAACATTACTAATATTTTGAAAATAACGTTGCCAGGGAGTTTTCTCTTTTCCTAACTCTTCAAATGCTTTTCGGGAACTTTGCAGGTGCTTTTCAGAAGGCCCTGCTTCATTTTGTTGAAAAGTTCGTTTAAACACCGGGCCAATGGCCGGTGAACGTGCGCCGGCGGGTTTCACAAAGGGTACCCGGAGCTTCTTTTCTTCATCCAGATCAAACGCTTCCAGGCGTACTACGTCAGAATCTTTCTGGTCCGGAATCAATATGTAAGTCCGGTCAATTTTTTCCGAGGCCTCCACCAGATAGCGATTAAGCCCGGATAACCGCTGCAGGCGCGGCATTCCCGCAGGTGTAGGCTCTTTTAGATTCAAAACCTCTTCGCCTATCTCTTCTGCCAAATAATCCAATGCTAAAGAGCGCATTTCCTCAAGCATATCTTTTCTCCTCGGTCGACGTCGCAATTTTTCCCCAATTTACCCCCCACCCCTGACAATCCCGGTCACACTTTTTTTGCCAGTTGCATTTTTTTTCGCCGGAACCTCCCTCCCGCTATCCTCAGAATATAGTTCTCGACCGGTTTACCACAAACCTTGGCAACGTTGTTAATTTGAGTGTAAAATTCACTATTCTGAGTTCGCCATTCAGAATTCACCATTGCAATTATTTTACCAGGCAGCAGCACGGCAAGATAATTGTGAATAGCGAATGGTGAATAGCGAATTGCGAATGCTTAACGAAACAACATTCACTCGCCACTCGCTTCCCCATACCCCGCCAGCCCCTCCCGCAGCATCCGTATCGCCTTTTCCCGCATCCCCGCCGGTTCTAAAATCTCCGCCTCCCCGCCAAAGCCCAACAGCCAGCGCAGCCACTGGATTTCCCCGTTGATGGTGGTTTCTAA
>WYBG01000161.1 GCA_011526015.1 Deltaproteobacteria bacterium
CCTGCCCCTGCTGTTCCCTCACCGCAGCATAAACCCCTCCCGCAGCGGGTCGTCGGGATCAATCAGGAATTCGTGCCGCCCGGTGATGTGCGCGGTTCCTTCCACTTCCGGGATGACCGCGGGATGGGGACCGAAGCGGGCCTCCCGCACTACCCGCCCGGTAAAGCGGCTCCCGATGATGCTCTCGATCACCAGCGGCTGGCCGATCCGGACCTCTCCGCGGGCGTGATGCAGGGCCATGCGGGCGCTTACCCCGGTGCCGGTGGGGCTGCGATCTACTTCGCCCTCTGCGAAAATACACACGTTGCGGCTGTGGGCGCCGGGGGATAGGGGAGGGCCGATAAAAATCGTACCGTAGAGAAAATTCAAATCTTCCTCAAAGGGGTGAGTAATCGGGCGGCTGGCCATCACCGCGCGTTTGATCGCCATCCCGGTCTCGATCAGCGCCCGGTAATGGGCCGGGGTGCAGTCCAGGCCGGCGTCTTCCGCCTGCACGAAGGCGTAGAACGCCCCGCCGAAGGCGAGATCATATTTGATCTTCCCCAGGCCGGGCACTTCCACGATTTCATCCAGCGCCAGCACAAAGGAAGGAACATTATGAAAATACACGCTCTTGACGCTTCCGCTCTCGATACGCGCGTGGGCGGTTACCAGCCCGGCGGGGGTGTCGATCTTCACCGTGGTTTCCGGCGCTTGCCTCGGCAGCATCCCGGTTTCCAGCGCCGCTTTGGTGACTGCAATGATTCCGTGCCCGCACATAGTGCTGAAACCCTCGTTGTGGGTAAACAGCACCCCGAAATCCGCCCCGGGGGTTACCGGCCCGGTAATAATGCAGCCGTACATATCCGCGTGGCCGCGCGGCTCCCACATCAGCGCGGTGCGGAGGTGGTCCCACTTCTCTTTCGCTTCGCGGCGGCGGGCTAAAATGGTATCGCCTTGCAGCGCCGGGAAACCCTCAACGATCACCCGCAGCGGCTCGCCCGCGGCGTGGGCGTCGATAGCGGTGATTTTGAGCCAGTCTCCGGGCGGATCCCAGTTGCGGTAGCCCTGCATGTTGGCCGGTAGATTTTGTTTCATGGCTCCTGCCAATTTTGGGTTTTGGGGAGTAGAAATAAAGACCTCAAAGGTTTTGAAAACCTTTGAGGTCTATGCAACTCAAATCACTTCAACAAGAGCATTTTGTACGATTGCACGAACTCCCGGTTTTCCCTTAGTGAGTTTGCGGAGATTCGGTAAATATAAATTCCGCTGGAAACCGGCTCCCCGGCCTGGTTCTTACCGTCCCATTGCAGCGCTTTATAACCGGCGGCCTGATGCTCATTGGCAAGGGTGCGCACCTCCTGGCCGAGAATGTTATAAATTTTGAGCGTTACCCGGGAATCCGCCGGCAGGTCATATTTAATGGTGGTCGCGGGATTGAAGGGGTTGGGAAAGTTATGGTGCAGCTGGTATTCTTTCGGCAGGGCGGATAATGGATCGATGCCGGTGAGAATCCGGTTCTCCACCATGGCGAATGCGCTATCATTCGAAGCAATCGAGTCCCCGCTGAGCGAGACCATCGCCATCACCTGGTATATTTTGGGAATTGAGAGGTTGGCGGTGGCGGTGAAGATATATACACAGGTTTCGCCGGGATTGAGGGTGGTATCCACTACTTCGGTGGTAGTGATTCCCCGGTCGATGCAGAACCCCACCGGGAAATTGGAGATCGGTTCCCAGCCGAAATTCCGCAGCTTGACGACAACCGGCTCGGCGCTGCTGAGATTGCTTCCGCTCACCGGCGAGATAATGGAAAGCAGCGCGGCGTCTTTGGCCGCCAGGGCCATCTGCGGAAATACGACGTTGTCGATCCAGGCGCAATCCTGCCCCCCGACCACGGAATAATCTTTTGCGTACACCCACTGGAGAGTATGCGCCCCGGGGTTGATGGGGTAGCTTTCCTGCGACCAGTCCGCCGCGCCGGACCATTCCCCTTGCTTGATATCGTCGATGTAAAATTCCAGAAAATCGTAATCCGCTTCCGAGGATACTTTTTTGTAAAAAGAGATTTCTCCGGCGGAGAAAACATAAACCGTTAGAGAGAGCGAGGAGGTTTGCTGGTGGTTGATAGCGCCGGATTTAGCGCAATAACTGCCCTGGTACGGAGCGACGTTGCTAATCTGCCAGGGCTGGTTCCCGCCCTGAATCCAGTTGTAGCGGGCAAAGTTGCCGGTCTCGAAATCCTCGTCAATCATTCCCACCGTTTCGGTGAACGTGTGCTGGGTTTGATAAGCCCCGGCGGCGAGGCCGACCAGCAACTCTACCGGGGAAGCCGGGGGAGTTGCCGGGTCAACGCTGAGAGAAAAGACCGCGTTTGCCGTGCCGCCCTGCGCCAGGCTGCCGATGTTGAAACTGGTAGTCAGCAAGGAAATGTATTCGCTGCCGCAAGAGAGCGTCGCCAGCGCGTCTTCGCAATCGCTGTGCCCGGTATTGGCGGCTTCGACAATGATATCCACGGTTTCACCAGGATCCAGTTTCGCGTTGCCGTTGCCCCCGGCTCCATCGTCGATGGTCAGGTTGCCGATGGTTAAAACCGGGGCGTTTGCGGTAATGTTAAAATAAGAAATCCACTCCTCGCCGAAACTATCATGAGCCTTCAAGCGGAAAATGGCCGGATGCTGATCGGGAATATTGGCCGCCGCAGTAAAGCGAAATGCCCCGGCGACCACGGCGCTGGCGTTCGCGGAAATGTCGCCCCATTCGGCCAGGGAGTCATTGATGGCAATGAATTCATCGGCGCAGGAGAGGCTTGCCGAAACCCCCTCGGCGTTGACGCTGCCCACGTTTTGCAGGGTCATATCTAACAGAATGGTCTCTCCGAAATCCACCATTCCATTATTATTCCCGCTGCCGTCATCGATGGTATGGCTGCTGTAAATCACGTAGGCGGCGTTGTTGGGAACCACGGTGATGGTTTCGATATAGGGCGCGCGGTTCTGGCGGGTGACGACAATATCCGCGCTCCCCACGTTTATGATCGGATCAAAGTCCAGGTTTGCCATGCCGGTAGCGTTGACCAACTGCGCGTCTAATAAAACCCCGTTCATCGAGAGGGCGACATAGGCGTGGGGTTCTGTGGTTACGGTCAAGGCGCTGGTCCCTACCGGAATGGCGCTCAAATGGGTTACCGGGAGCGGATCGGGAACCGAAAAATAGACCGACAGGGAAGGATCGCCCATGAGGTGATAGATCTCCCAGTAATATTGGGCGCTGCCGGGACTGCCTTCGCTTACCGCCAGGTTGCCGGCGTGGATCATTTGCCCCTGGGTTACGTACCAATCCGTTTCCGGCTCGCCGTGGTCGTGGAACATACGGTCGTAGGAACCCAGGCCGGTTCCCTGGTAGGTGGGATGGGCGGAAACCGCTCCCACGCCCACTCCCCAGTAAAAATCTTCATCCCAGTAGGTGCTGTTGGAGCCGCCGATGTAGCCCAGCGCTCCTTTATTTACCGCCCGCAGCAGCGCTTCCCCAAAACAGGCATAGACCTGGAATTCGTTGGTGGAGCAGGCGTTTCCGACCATCAGGGGATATTGGTGGGCATTTTGCAGGGAAGGAATGTCGCTGACCTCGAAGCTGGGATCCGACCACCCGCCGGGGCCGCCGTGGGCGGTATAGTTGGCATAACCCACGCCGTCGCTGACGTTTTGAATGATCTGCGAACCGCTGCTGCCGGATTGCGGGTACAGATAGGTATGGGAGAGCAGCCCGTGCGCGGCGTTGAAGTAGTAGTCCGTGCCGTAGTTGATCTGTCCGTTGCCGTGCAGGGGGCCGTAAAAACCGTCCATCCCGGCGATCATCACCACTTCATCCAGAAACGAGGGGTCGGGCATCAAAAATTGCTCGTATTCCAGGGTTTTGTCGATCTGCGGGGTAAGCTCGGAAAGCTGGTTGGCGGAGAAGCGCCCGTAGTAAAGTTCCGGGAAATAATCGCCGCCGCCGTCGTACTCGCAATAATATAAATCGGTATGGTGGCCGCTAATAAACGCGGGAATTTGATCCACGTCGCCCACGATCAGCAAATAGGTCGGGGCGGGATCTTGCGGGGTGGCGTTGTCGTAGAGGCTTTTCAGGTACGCTTTCATCTGCTCCCGGGTAGTTCCCACCCCCGGAGCGCCTTTATACGCTTCTACCACGTTGAAGCCCTTGCGGGTTTTCCATTCCAGAAAGGGCTGCAGGGCCGCCTGGAACATGGGATCGGCTAAGATAACGTATTTGATGGGATAGCGGGAGAGGGTATCCTCGATGAAGGACTGATAATTTAACAAACGCTCGAATGCCGCCTCGAACAGCGGCGAATAGTATTTTTGCCTGAGCGACCGGGTTAGATCAAGGTCCGCGTTGGCAAAACGAATTTCGATTTCGATGTAGTTGAGCGCCTTGAGCGCATTCTGCGCCGGGTTGTAGCGCAGGGGAGAAATACTCAACCGCGCCAGCCGCCTTCCCCGCATGGTTCCCGCGGCCTCCAGGGCAGCGATTTCCTGGCCGGAGAATTCATCCGCCCGGTAAACCTCGGCGCGGTATTGAAATTTGACCTTCGCGGGATCTTCGCTCTTGGAAATAGAGGGTTGGGAGGGGAAAATCGGCGTTACAATGCCCCATTCGGCTAAATGGATGGTTTCCTCCTGGTACGAAACCACCCGGACCTGCGCCTCCGCGCCGTGGGGAATTTCGATCAACCTGCTCAACACCGGCAGCTCCGGGTAACC
>WYBG01000162.1 GCA_011526015.1 Deltaproteobacteria bacterium
CTCAAGCAGAAAATATTAGAATTCATAGAGTATTTTAATCGAACTATGGCCAAACCGTTTAAATGGACTTATAAGGGGCGGCCTCTTACAGTTTAAATGATGAATAATTTCCGCCACGATGCACTAGAGGTCGCTGCCCGCATCATCTCACCAGTGATGGAAGACTTGAGATTAGAAGTCATGGGGCTTGCTCCTTACCGCGTGTTCACCTACGATGATGCTTGACTGTTATTTAAACGGAAAACACTTCCCTTAATTTACAACATCTCAAATCTCTATAGCTCGACTTTGGACATTTAATCTTCCAGGCAGCCCTGGTGTATCAATGCTCGGGAAATCTGTCAAAGAAGTACGTGAAGTCATGTCAAAATGCTGACTTCACCTATTTCCGAGGAGTTATTTTCAATGCGTTGCCACTCAATCATACTCATTTCGACAAAATGTCCAAAGTCGAGTATAGCCGACTGATGTTTTTTTCTCATACTGCGGGTGAATATTTATCTATAATAAAGTTACTATTGTATTCATTTGGTGAGTGAATTTAGTAACAAGCAGTGAAAGTTTCAAGAGGGAAGATTTTTTTACGCAGAGGGTCAACCGGCACCCTTTTACAATCCCCCTGGTTCCCACCGGGCAACTCACTTTTGATCCCGGATACCTCCGGGGGAGAATCGCATCTGCGTAAACCGGTGACATTATGGGGTGTGCCGAAAATTCCTCTCCGTTTCAGCGCTGCCTTTATCTCACTCAATGGCGGGCAGGATGCGGTATTCACGGTATATTCATGAAATGAAGGCAAATAACCCGGGACGGTAATCGGTTAAAATCTCAGTTGTAAAGCCAACAGAACCACCAGCGATTGAATGAGCGATTGACTCTTTACAATCATACCCTTTTATGAACCGATCTGAATAAAAACCGGTCAAGTCCAAAATTCTATGTAAATTCCATCCCGTATTTTCTTGTCAGATTGATTGTGACAGTTCGACTTCCTCTTGGCTGATTTCTTCATATTCAACATCCATGTTGAGATATTTTTTGCCGGTTTCCCATTCTTCAGATATTTCCTGACAGATGCTGCCTAGCACCCGGACGCAGGCCGGATCGTTAGGAAAGATGCCAATCACCCGGCTTCGCCGTTTGGGTTCTTTATTGAGCCATTCAATCATGTTGGTGGATTTCATCCGGCGCCGGTGTTCAGGCGGTAGCGCATATACAGAAAAGCAGAACTCGATATTCTCATCCAGCCAATCCGCCGCATCGGCATGGTTTTCTTCTAATTGAACGACCAGATCATTTTTGCGGCGCATTGCTTCTTCCCGGGTAGTGGCGGCAAAAACATCCTTGAGCAATTCCAGATATTTTTCGGTATCTTTCCACTTCATTTTTTTGAGGAAGTTGCGAATAAAATGCACCTGACAGCGTTGCCACAGCACTCCCTGAAAATGGCGGTCTAGTGCTTGGTTCAGGCCATTGTGATCATCCGATACCGCATACATTAAGCCGCGTAAGCCTCGTTCTTTCAAATTCTTAAAGACATCTCCCCACATCACTTCATTCTCACTATTGCCGATTTCAATGGCCAGAATCTCACGACGGCCAGAGGTTGATATACCGATAATGATCATTACTGCTTTACTTACATCACCCAGATGAGTGCGAATCTTCTCATAGCGGGCATCGATCACCAGATAAGAATATTCATCCTCCAAAGGGCGATTCCGCCAGGCTTCCAGTTGCTCATCCAACTCCTTGCAAAGCACACTGACCTGGCTTTTGGAGACTTCACTACCACAGAGCTCCTCAACCACCTTGTGCACTTTACGCGTCGAAACCCCCTGCAGATACATCTCCACCATCGTGGAGACCAAGGCTCTTTCACTGCGCTGATAGCGCTTAAAGAGTTCCGTTTGAAACTTGCTTTCACGATCCCGGCACACCTTCAACTCGATCTTGCCCACACGCGTATTCACGCTTCGTGTGTAGCTGCCGTTTCGATACCCCTGCCTTTCCTCACTGCGCTCATGCGGCGCGGCATTGATATGCCGGTCGAATTCCGCTTGAAGAAGAGTCTGCAGGCATTGCTTCAATAAAGATCGCAAAAAATCCTGATCGTCTAATAATACCTTTTGAACTTCCGACAAAAACTGATTATTTTGCTGCTGAGTCATGGTCCATTCTCCTCTTGTTGGATTGGTCTCTTACAAGATATACAGAATGGACTTTTGACTCTTAATTTTTATTTAACCTTCTACGTTTTTACACAAATTTATGGACATAACCAAAAACCCCTTTTTGCGAGTCTTTAGCATCATTCATGGGACTTTCTACCCAGCTCTGGCATAATGGAGGGTTTCGATAGTATCGGTTCGACCCTCCTTTTGGAAATCGCGTAGCATATCCAGAGCGATACGGTTGTTGATATTTTCTTGCGTGCGAACTCGATAAACCGTCTTTTGCATTTTGCGGTGACGGCGGTTGCCCCGTTCCACCGCATTGGAGGTTGAAGGCAGCAACCTATCGTCGAGAAATGTCAGAGCCTTGTCCAAGTTAGGAGATTCGAGTTTGCTCAAGATACTCCTGACCTGCTTAAAGCGACGAACTCTCTGGCGCAGTTTGGCCAGTTTAGCCAAGGCAGTGTCGCTACGACAGCGACGATCAAACAGACGGTATACTTTCTCGATGATCGCGCGTAAGGAGCGCAGTTGTGACAAGCCGCGAGTGATCCGTTGTAAAGTTCGCAGTTGCGCGGGAGTCAATTCGTGCCGGACGAATAGATAGCGATGCTCAAACAGATCAGCGACTTTTTGCTGCAAGTGTTTGCGCTTGCGCACGGCTCGTTTGGCCATTTTAGTATAAGGCCGGCCACGCTTCACTTTGGGTTTACCTTCGGCCAGTTTTTTCCGCTCTTTGGCTACAGCACGCAAAATGGCTTTGGTCAGTTCCTTGATAATGTGGAATTCGCAAATTTGGTGCGGCACTGCACCGAAGACTGCCTGCAATGGCTCTGGATAAAGAGGCGAACCATCCGTGGTAATGCCCTGCAAGAGAAGTCCGCGCTGTTCGAGGGCCGATTTGAACCGGCGCAAGAACGCTTCAATATCCTTATGCTCTGGCGAATGATCAAGAACCTGGTAGAGAATCCGTTTGAAAGTATGGTTGTCTACCATCGACAATACACAGAAGGGTCCATCATACAACTCGTCGATGGCAATGTAGCCAGAAAAGTCAGCGAGCGCCCAATCCGGATACGCGCTTTCCATTTTGTCGGCGGCTTTTTTTCCCCCCACCCTCGACCCAGTTTTGAATCGTGGCGAAGGGAACAAAAACTCTATGATCGCGCCATAAATGCCAACTGGCTTGTTGATATGGCAGCCCATCCTCGACCACCAACCGCACAGCCAAGCTAACCACCCGATGCGTGTAGTGAGCCTTGGGTAGGGCATAGTATGTGGTATCGGCATTAAAACATTTACGGCACTTAGTGCAGTAATGCTGGGAGTAGGTGAGATGGATGTCACGTGGGCGGCCACTAACCAGATCTCCGACGTCGTGCAAAATCCGGGTGAAGACACTGTTGCGCCAACAACGGCGGTGACAACGTGGGCAGGAGTAATGTTTGTAATTACGGCTACGCCTAACAACCCTGGGCTGAGGCAAATCCTCCGGACGGGTAATGCCTTCCGTGGGATCAGGCAAATATTCTCCGGGACCAGACATGGCAAATTTCTCCTTGACCGGTTATTTCTGGCCTGGAATTTACAGCTTTTGCCCAGCTTTGTCACGATCTTTTCCCATTAATGATGCTAAAGACTCCTTTTTGCCCCCTTTGGCGGAATTCATTCCGGTTTTGACCTTTTTACAGGCTTGTTTTCTGAGCCATTCCTCCTTAGCTTTTTTTGATTTTTTGCAAGAACATACCGGACCAATGTCGGAAGAAACTGTTTGATCGAGGTACTTTTGCAGCCGATGCCCGGATTCGTTCGCGGAATAATGTTGATGAAATATTCGATAGAAAGATGGGGAACTGTCACATTGGCAGGTATTTTACATTACCACTTTATTACCACTAACAAAAAACAAGGGCTGGCCGAGAAACTTTCGACCAGCCCTGAGTTGTTTGTATTACTGGTACCGGAGGTGGGACTCGAACCCACACGAGGTATCACCCTCACCGGATTTTGAGTCCGGCGCGTCTGCCAATTCCGCCACTCCGGCGACGATCAGGTCTTATTCAAAGCGGCACAAATTTAACCTGCCAATCTCCGCTTGTCAAGCGCGGGTTCATTTTCCGCTCATCTTAGCAACACCATCTTGCGGGACTGGCTAAACGCTCCTGCTTGCGAGGGATTTAACAGATGCGCTTCCATACGGTAAATGTAAATACCGGAAGCCAGCGGGTTTCCCTCCTCGTCCTTCCCATTCCACTGCACGGTATAAACACCGGCTGCCTGCCGGCCAGTAACCAGCGTTTTCACCTTCTGCCCCAGGGTATTATGAATCGTTACGGCAACGTCGCTGGGATCGGATAGCTGGTAGCTGATAGAGGTGCTGGGATTGAACGGGTTGGGATAATTCTGGCGCAGCGCAAAGCTCTCCAAAACCGGGTGAGGGTGAATGGCGACCGCAGTGGCAGTGTTCTCGAACAGAATTAACAGGTCGTCGATCTCATCGATGCCGGTAACGTCCATGAAACCATCGTGATTGCGGTCGTGGAATACCGCGCAGGAGGCGGCAGTGCCGGCCGGGTAATCCTGCGGATTGATAAAATTGCCGCTGCCGTCATTCTCATATACCCGCCATTTCCCGCTGCCGGGAGCATTGTTGCCGTAGTTGCTGAGGATCATGTCCAGGTCGCCGTCGCCGTCCAAATCCCCTAAGTCGATAGAGAGGGGGAAATTTGCGCCGGAAGCATAAGTGACCGCGGGCAGCAAATTGCCGTTTCCGTCTCCCCGGATGACCGCGGCATTGTTTCCCCCGGCATTGGCCACCGCCACATCCACGTGGCCGTCGCCGTCCACGTCCCCGGTAACTACCATCCATGGATTATCCCCCCCGGCCACCGCGTCGGAAAACACAAATCCTCCGTTGCCGTCGCCCAGCAGCAAAATGACATCGTCGCTGGCGTAGCAACCGACGAAAAGGTCTAAAATGCCGTCGCCATTCGCGTCCGCGGCGGCGCAGGCGCTTTCCTGATTTCCCCCGCCCTCGATGTTAATGGCCGGGGCAAAGCTGCCGTCGCCATTGTTCAGGAAGAGAGAAAGATTGTTTCCGGTGCGGTTTGCGGTTACGATATCCGCGTCCCCGTCTCCCTCCAGGTCCAGCACGCTCAACCCGCGCACGCCCATATCCGCCACGTAGCTGGTTGAGGCGCTAAAACCGCCTTCGCCGTCTCCCAACAGCACGTTCACCCGGTTATTTGCGGTGCTGCCCACGGCAAAGTCCATTAATCCATCTCCGTTGAAATCCGCCCCTTCGTTTGTGCTGGGGCGGTTGGCGTTGGGAAGAGGATGCACCGTGAAATCGCCGTACCCGCCGCTGCCGTCGTTCAAAAAGACCCGCACGTCGTTCGACCGCTCGTTGGGAACCGTGAAATCGGAAAACCCGTCGCCGTTGAGATCCCCTGCGTAGGCGCCATAGGTTTGAATCCAGCCTTCCC
Source organism: Deltaproteobacteria bacterium (assembly GCA_011526015.1). Classification (GTDB taxonomy): domain Bacteria; phylum Calditrichota; class Calditrichia; order RBG-13-44-9; family J075; genus JABWBP01. The sequence continues at coordinate 5,660 of WYBG01000162.1, forward strand.
CGGGACGCCGCACCGAAATCTGCCCGGTTTGCAGAAGCGACATACTTCCCGGGCTGGTTTTGATCCAAAAACTCCAGGCATAACCGGACGCCATCGGCTGGCCGCTGCTGTCGGCAATGCCCCGGGAGAGCGAAACCGTGATATACTCGCCGGCAAAGAAGCCCCGGGAAGGGGTAAAGAGCACCCGGGTATTATTGTTTTCAAAAGAAAATATGCCCGGCATTACCCCCGACCAGCGCCCAAACACGTTGAAGGTGCTATTATTGACCGATTGGGGGTCGATAGCGCCGGAAAAGCTGACTTCGATGGCGCTGCCGGCTTCGGCGTTGATAATATGAGGATGGGGTGAAACCGCGCTAACCTGGGGAGGCGGTATCGCCCGCGCCGGTACGCTGTTGCAAATGAACCCCAGCGCCAGCCCTGCAACTGTGCAAAGAAATTTATCCATGATGAATACTCCTCATTTTTGAGTACGCTTGCGAATGGCAATGGGCAATTTTTTTGCCCCCTGTCTATTGCCCCTCGCCGAACTCTCTTTTCCCCTCTCGCACATACCCGGGAAGATCGCTGAACAGGTCGCGGCGGGGATAATTCATAAACAATGAGAACGCTCCCACTACGAAATACATGTGCATGTTGGATCGCTCGCTGAAGGTTATCCAATAAAAAATTACCCCGTCTAATACCATTAACAATCCTAAAACCCAGACCAGGGTCATTTTCCGGCGCAGGATATTGAGAATCCGGGAGAGAAGCGTCTCGACGGAGGTCTCCGGGTTCTTCCGCAGCGCGTCCTCCACCATGACGCGGCTGAACTTGCGGGAAAAGTATTTACGCTTCAGCGCCAGGATGAGCAGCGCCAGTCCGAAAGCGATGGCAAAGCTGGTCAAATCGATGGCCTTCAAATAGGGAAGAACGCCGATTCTCAACCCCGGGCGGTAATAGAAATAGTGGAGCAGGCTCAACGCATAAGGAACCACCGCAGCCAGAAAAATGATTTGCCAGGAATTTTTGACGCGCCCGGAAAAGGCGGTTACAATGGGCGCCAGTTCATCTTGTTTCATATCGCAGTTCTTCAGGTTTCAGGGGTTACCCGTTTCTCCATTTGCCGGTTCAGACCCGGGAAATCGTTCAGACCGGGAGACAAATTTAACCCGCTTTTCTGAAGATAAAAACAAATTATCATATCACCTCCCTCATCAATCGCAGGCAAGAAAGGGAAATTCGTTTCAGGCAGGCTTTCTGCTCATGTAAAAATGGATTGATTTTTGCGCGTTCTTGCCATATTTTCCCACAACTTTAGTGAAAAGATGGAGTTACTATGAAAATTGCCCTCAATTTGATAAAGATTTTTGTTTTTATCCTTGCCTTGTACATCCTTACCCAGAATAGCAGCCAATTTGTGGACATCAAACTGTTGAATAATACCTATACCGGGGTCAACTTGCTCATCGTGGTTTTGGTTACCCTGACCGTGGGAGCGATGCTGGGAGCCATCTTCATGGCGCTTTCCGCGATCCAGTCCCGCGCAGAGCTGAAATCTCTTCGCAATAAAAATCGCCAATTGTTAAGCGAATTGGAAAGCCTGCGCAACATTTCCATCGATGAGATTCCCGAGGAAGAGGCCCCCCAGCCCTCTTCCCCGGCAGTTAAAACCGAAAGCCCATAAAAAGGATTTTTGAATGGCTGAAAATTCCCTGTTCGAATTGCTGGTTGTGCTGGCGATCTTTGCCGCCATTGCGGTGTTTTTTTGGTACGCAACCACCCAGAAAGGAAAACCTGCTAAATCCAACGCCTACCAGGTAGCCCTGGAATACCTGGCGGAGGGAAATGACCGCATGGCCATCCAGAAGTTCAAGGAAGCGGTGCGGGAAGATAGTGAAAATATCTCCGCTTACCTGCGCCTGGGAGACCTGCTGCGCAAAAAAGGCATGCTGGCCAATGCCATCCGCATCCATAAGGACTTAACCCTGAGGGGAAATTTGACCGCCAATCAAAAGGCGCAAATTTTCAAGAGCCTGCTGCTCGATTACGAGCTTGCCAACGATTATACGGAAGCGATTGCCGCCGCCAAAAAGCTCCTGGAAACCGATCCCCACCCGGAACCCGGGGTGGTTCAAAAACTGCTTCAAATGCTGGAAAAAAAGCAGGACTGGCGCGCCGCGGAGGAGACCGCGGGAAAGTTTTCCAACATCCTGCCGCCCCCCTTTCAATCCCGGTTAGCCCTCTATATCGTCTTCCAGGGATTGGAACTCCAGGAAAAAGGGAGCGGGAAGGAAGCGCGAATCCGCTTTAAAGAAGCTTTGAAAAAGGATCCGGAGTGCGTGGCGGCGTACTACTACCTGGGAAAATCCTACCAGATCGAAGAGCGCCTGGACGACGCCATCAAAGCCTGGAAGCGCCTGTGCGACGCCTCTCCGGACAAATCCTTTGTGGTGTACCCGGAGCTGGAAAAAGCCTGGTATGAGTTAGGCCGGTTTGCCGACGCGGAAAATTTGTACTCCGAACAATTGAATAAATCGAAAAAAGGGCTAAAAGCGGGGCTGGCTTTAGCCGAAATTTATAATAAAAAGGGAGAATACGATATCGCCCTGGAAATACTCAACCGGTTAGAGGCGGAATACCATGCCACGCCGGTATTGGTGAGCAAGAAAATCAGCGTTTATTATAATAAAGGGCAATACAAACAGGCGGCCACCCAATCGCTGGCGGTTCTCGAGAACCTGGGCGGTTTGGGGAACGCTTTTTATACTTGTAAGGTCTGCCAGCATAAGAGCGTCGCGCCAACCTGGATGTGCGAGAAGTGCCAGGCCCTGGATTCATATGATATTTAAGGGTTAAATGGTTGAATGGTTAGATGGTTTAATTGTTCTCCCGCCATCGAGCCATTGCGGGGCAACCCAAATTTTTCTTTAAAGCCATTGGAAAGGTCAGGAGTGCGAAAGCAGCGGTATTTAATTTTGTTATTGCTGGCGCTCGGAGGGGCGTTTTGCCGGAGCGGGGTTTCCCAAACTGCGGATGATCTGGCCGGTTTATACCGCGAGAACCGCATCCTGGAGTTGGAGGCGCTGCGAAAAAATAGCTCCATCGCCGGGGAGGATTGGAAGATGTTTGCGGACGCTTTGTTCGAGCCGGACGCCGAAACGGCCGCCTCGAAGATGATCGAGGCCTATTCTCTCAGCTCCGATCGCGCGTTGAGGACGATTATCCGGGAAAGGCTTTCCCAGTTTTACGCTGCCCGGGGATATTACGAAACCGCCAAACGGATTTTGAGCGATGACAGATTCTTCCAGGGAGTGGTCGCGCTCAAGGCTTCCCGCCGCCCGGAGCGCAAAACCGCCGAGCCAGGCTCCCAAATCCCCAAAGTGAGCGAGAGCGGGCAAGTTTTCGGCGTTCAGGTGGGGGCGTACAGTGCTTACGAGAACGCCGAGCGGGCCAGCCAAAAATACCGGCAAAATTATTCCGGCGTGCTGGTTTTGGAAAAAGAAAGAGATGGAAGCAGGTTATACGTGGTGGTAATCGGGGGCTACCCCTCCCGGGAGGAGGCCGCCGCCGCAATTGAAGGGATACAGAAACAGTTTAAAGTTAAAGGCTACATTATTCAATATTAAACGGGGTGTTTTATGGAGATTGATGTACTCAAAGGGATACCGTTGTTTTCCGAGTTAAGCGAAAAGGATCTGGAAA
>WYBG01000163.1 GCA_011526015.1 Deltaproteobacteria bacterium
AAAGGCTCGAATATTCCGCCCATCTGTTAAAGAACAGCGATTCGAGCATTACCCAGATCGTTTTTGAATGCGGATTTGAGGATTTATCCCACTTCAGCCGGGCGTTCAAAGAAAAATTCGGCGTATCTCCCCTGAATTTTCGCAAAGAAACCCAGGCAAAGCACAGTCTGCCTGCTTCATTTTGATCTTCTCAGCCAATAATTTGAACCTCACAGCAAAGCCTGTTCGGTTTTCCTTTTATATCTTTATTCCGAAATGAGTGGAGTAAGCGAGTAGGCAGTAGGCAAAATACCATGCATGACCAGGCACAAACCAAACATCATCATTCTGCCGTTCCGTGAACAGGAGCGAACGGAGATAACAGAGATATTATCAAAAACTCTGTTGTCTCTGTTTTCTCTTGTTCAAAAGAAAAGTGTGAAGCCGGATATTTTCATCAGTCAAAACTTAACCACTACCGAAATTTTGATACACCAAAATAGAAGGAGTCCAACTATGCAAGCGCAACTTAGAGCAATAGATACCCAATGGTTAGATTTAACCCACGATTTAGGCCAGGATTTTGCGAAACGGGAGGCGGATTATGACCGGGAAGCCGCTTTTGTAGCAGAAAATTATCTCCGGCTAAAAGAGCACCGTTTTTTTTCCGCAACAATCCCGACGGAATTGGGAGGGGAGGGGGTTTCCCATTCGCAGATGTGTGATATTTTGCGGGTGATGGCCCGCTACAGCCCTTCGACGGCGCTGGCTTTATCCATGCACCAGCACCTGTTGGCGGCTAATATCTGGAAATACAAAAAAGGCCAGGGCGGTGAAGCAATTCTGAAAAAAGTTGCCGATAACCAGCTTATTTTAGTGAGCACCGGGGCGCGGGATTGGCTGGAGTCTAACGGGGAAATGCAGAAAACCGAGGGCGGCTACCTGGTTACCGCCCAAAAACACTTTGCCAGCCAGTCCGCGGTGGGGGACCTGCTGGTTACCAGCGCCCCCTATCAGGACCCGCAATCCGGCTGGCAGGTGCTGCACTTTCCGGTTCCGTTTAGTTCCAAAGGGCTTACCGTAATGGACAATTGGTACACCCTGGGCATGCGCGGCACCGGTTCCCATACCGTAAAATTGGAAAATGTATTTGTCGCGGAATCCGCCATTGTCCTGCGAAGGCCGCGGGGAGAATTTCATCCCTTCTGGGCGGTGGTTCTGACCGTCGCCATGCCGCTGATCATGTCGGTTTACGTCGGCATTGCAGAAAAGGCCGCTCAAATCGCCATTCAACAATCCAAAAGTAGCAGGCTCCGAAAGCCTCACCTGCACTATCAAATCGGGGAGATGAATAACGAGTTGACCGCGGCGCAAGTACAATTACAAGATATGGTCAGGATTTGTAATAACTATGATTTTCAGCCGCTTGACCGCAACGCCCATGAAATTCTAACCCGGAAGACCAACGTCGCAAATGCTGCCATGAGGACCGTTGCCAAAGCCATGGAGGTTGCCGGCGGGCAGGGCTTTTTCAACAGTTTCGGGCTGGAGCGGCTGTTCCGGGACGTTCAGGGCGCGCAGTATCATCCCTTGCAGGAAAAAGACCAGCAACTGTTTTCCGGCGAATTTCTTTTGCGGGAAGAGGGGATATGATGAGCGGCATTATTCAGGTACGGCGCGCTTCTCCAGTGCGCCGCACCTGTAAAACCGCTTGATTTGCTGCGCATCTATTGTTAACATGGCCTCGGAAACCCAAAACGGCGATTTGCCATGGAAACATTCAAAGAAAAAATCCGGGAGGTTTTGCAGCAGCCGGGGTTAAGTGACGCAGATTTGCGGCAGCGCCTGACAGAGATGCTGGCGGGGCAGGATATTCCCCATCATATGACCTACGAAGAATTTTTAGCCTGGGCGGATGAAGACACCCTGGCTGAATGGGTAAATGGAGAGATCATTATGCACAGTCCGGCATCAACCAGGCATCAACAGATCGGAAAATTTCTGCACCAGGTCATCGGGCAATATGTAGAATCCCGGCAGTTGGGGGAAACGCTTCCTCCTCCTTTCCAAATGAAATTATCCAAATCCGGCCGGGAGCCGGACCTGATCTTTGTCGCCGCCGAACACCTGAAACGGCTCAAGAAAACTTATTTAGACGGCCCCGCCGACCTGGTGGTAGAAATTATTTCCCCGGAAAGCGCCGGGCGCGACCGGGGAGACAAATTCTACGAATACGAACAGGCCGGCATCCCGGAATACTGGCTGATCGACCCGGAAAAACGCCGCGCCGAATTTTACTTGCTGGATAGCGAGGGCAATTACCAACTGGCGATGGGCGGGGTAAAAGGAAAATTTGAGAGCCGGGCGCTGCCGGGTTTCTGGCTCAAGATCGAATGGCTGTGGGCGGATCCCCTGCCCTCCTCGCTGCACATTCTCTCGGAAATCGCCGGCATCGATCCCTCCCTGGCGGAGAAGTTTGAAGAAGCGCTGAAAAAATAGTGTTCATGTGTTCGGGTATTCAAGTAATTTCGACCCATGAACACATGAGCACTTGAACACCACGCACTTAACAAGCACACTTTCCCCCCCTGACAACCCCTGAATCCGCAATCCCAAATCTGAAATCCGCAATCAATACAACGTTCCCTTCGCCGCGGGGTCACCTTCCCGCCGAAAAGGGGCGCGATTTCATCTAAAAGGCCCGCGCACGCGCATGATTCGCCGGAAGTGATTTGCTCCCCGTCGAAAGAACATATTGAAAAACGGATCAACCAAATGCAAAAAGAGATAGATGAATGGGTAAGAATAAACAAAACTCACACTGTCGCTCCATAATAATTATCTTCACTTGAATTTCCCCTCGGTGGTTGGTACATTTTATTAATTATAAATACCGGAGGTGCAGCGATGAAGAAAGCAACTCCTCTTTTCCTTTGCGCATGCCTCATAATCAGCGTAAGCACATATTCGCAAACCTATGTTAGTGGCAGTGTATCCGGCGTGTGGAACAGCGCCGGATCACCCTATTATGTGACCGGCGATTGCCAGGTAATTCCCGTCGATACCTTGCAAATTATGCCCGGCGTGCAGGTGCTGTTCCAGGGAGCCTATAAGTTTCAGGTGAATGGCCGGATTTCCGCCCTCGGCGTGGAAAACGACAGCATTGTATTTACCAACGACTTGGGCAACGGCGGCTGGAAAGGTTTGCAAATCCAAAATTCCTCTCAGAGTAATGTGATGAGCTATTGCCGGATTGAAGGGATTTTTATTGAAGACAGCCCCAGTTTTAGCGGTTACGGATGCCTGCAAGTGGATAACAGCCAATTGGCGCTGTTGCACTCTACTATTACCGGCAACGATATCAATCGCGGCGCCGGCGGTGTGTGCTATTTTAACTCCCAGGGAGAGATTGGCTACTGCGATATTTCCTACAATTTGAGTCGTCAGTATTCCAGCGGGGGCATTTTGTTGAACAATTCCCCGGTAATCGTCCACCATTGCACTATCCGCCATAACCGCGCGGAATTCAACGCCATGGGAGGCGGGATAACCCTGCGCGATGTGTCCGGTGCGGAAGTTTCCAACAATCTAATTTACAAAAACAGTGGCTCCTGGGGCGGCGGCATCCACCTTATTGATGGCAACGCCATCATTCGCAACAATACGGTGACGGATAACGAAGCTTACCATACCGGCGGAATCTATTGCAGCCAGAGTACCGGGATGATTGAAAATTGTATAGCCTGGGGCAACACTGCGGAGTCTAACAATTACCAAATCCGCCTTTCCGGGGGCAGCATCGAGGTGCAATACAATTGCGTGATGGGCGGTTATTCTGGTACCGGCAATATCGGCAGCGATCCGTTTTTTGTCTTCTCCGAGGCAGAAAACTACCATCTGCAGCCCGGCAGCCCTTGTGTAGATGCCGGAAACCCGGCCAGTCCTTTCTTCCTGGAGCCGCAGCCCAATGGCGGGCGGATTAACCTGGGCGCTTACGGCAACACACCCCAGGCCACTCCCACGGTAATCAACAGCCCGGCGCTGCTGTTAGCGCCGCACCTGATCGATTTCGGCGAGGTAAACACCGGGAACTCCGCCACCCGGGATGTTTTTATCGGTAACGGCGGCGATTTGCCCCTAACGGTATCCAACATTACTCTGCCGCCACACTTTTCCATTAGCCAAACCATCTTCACTCTCCAACCCGGGGAGCTGGATACCCTGCAACTGGCCTTTTCTCCGGTTAATCTTGATACCCTTACCGGCGTAGCGCACGTTTTCAGCAACAGCGGAGACGACTCCATTGCCGTATCCGGGATCGGGGCATCCAACACCCTTAGCGGCGCAGTCAGCGGGACGTTTCCGGCCGGATCTACTTATCGAATCATCGGTAATATCGAAGTGCCGGCCGGGGAAACCCTGGTCATTGAACCGGGAGTGCGGCTTTTGTTCGAAGCGGGATTTGGCTTCACTGTTTATGGGCAGTTACAGGCCGTGGGAACCGCGCAGGATTCGATTATTTTTACCCGTAACGGTAACGGTAGTTGGCGTAGCATCCATTTTTCCGGCGCTGGCAACAGTTTGATGGAATATTGCCGTATCGATGGCGCATTTGCTGACGGTACCATCGCGCCGCATTCCATGGGCGGTGGCATCAAAATTATCAATAGCGAGGTAACGGTGCGAAACTGCGCCATCCGCAATAACAAAGCCAATCTGTACGGCGGCGGCATTTTTATTAAAGATTGCAGCCCGCTCATCCAATCCTGCATCATTGAGAATAATGAGACGGTCTTGTGGAACGGCGGCGCCGGCATTTTTATCAATGGCAGCGGCAGCATAGAGTTTTCACCGATCATTGACCACTGTCTTATCCGCCAAAATGTTGGCAGCAGCGGCGTGATGGTCTATGGGGGAACACCGCAAATTTATTACAACCATATTGAGGAGAACGCCCGGAACGGCATCTATTTGGTTAGCGGCGGGCAAATTGTGGGCAACCAGATTCTCCTGAACAACGAGGAGGGCATCCACCTGGACCGAACCCACCACACTTTGGTGTTTATCCATAACACCATTTCCGGGCACAACAGCAGCGGAATCGGCATCTTCGCTTCCGAAGAATTGCTGTTTGCCAACAATTTGTTGGCGCAAAATCAAAAACTGTTGGATGTGCATTGGCTGGAAACCGCCATTTTCCTGAACAACACGCTTACCGGCGGCGGCTGTGAGCTGGATAACATACAACCTTCAGTCAACGCCTTAAACACCATTTTTTACCATCCCATTTCCGGCTTCGGCCTCAATATGCACTTTGAGTATTGCAATTTTTTGAACCTTCGTCCCGGCGTTGGCAACATTTCCGGCGACCCTCTGTTTGTGGATCCGGCGCAGGGGAATTATCAATTGAAACCCGGCAGCCCATGCATCGACGCCGGGCATCCCCACCCGCGCTATAATGACCCGGACAGCAGCCGCAACGATATGGGGGCCTACGGCGGCTCCCTGGGAGGCTGGCAAATCCCGCCGCCGGAGAAGCTGATCTCCCTGGAAAACTGGTTTTTTGAGGCCGGCAGCGCCCCGCCGGGCAGCCAAATCACCGTGGATATTCCCATCGATAATTTGAGCGATTCGGCAATCACTGTCACCTTCCACAGCCTGGGCGAATACTTCCGCGCCGCGGCGCCTTCCTTATTGCTGCCGCCCAACTCTGCCAGCGTTTTCCAGGCTATCTTTACCCCGGATTCTATCGGGCCTTTTGCCGGATGGATTTTGTTGAACAGCGAAGCCGGGGCGCGGGCGGTTCAGATCAAAGGCGTCGGCGTTCCGGGCGGCGGGACGCATGTTTCCGGCCCGGTGAGCGGGGAATGGATATTGCAAAATTCCCCCTACATTGTCACCGGCGACATTCAGGTGAATGATTCCTTGCGCATTGAGGCGGGAACCGAAGTGCTCTTTAGCGGAAATTACCAGTGCCTGGTTTCCGGCAAATTAACCGTGAACGGCATGGCTGCCCTGCCGGTAAAAATCTCCAGCGTGGATTCCAGTATCACTTACCGGAATATTAAAATAACCGGCGGGTTGCAGTCGATCATTTGCGGGGCAATTATCGAAAATGCGCTGACTTCCGCCGGGGCGTTATACGTGGACGGTGGTTCGGTTCTGGTGGATTCCGTGCTGTTCAGAAATAATGGCACCTCCGCCGTGCAGATAAGCAACGGTGGTCAGGCGGTGATCGAGAACAGTCGATTTTACAAGAACTACGCCGCTATTTCGCTAAAATCCAGTTCCGACGTGATGGTGCGCAACAATCTTTTCCAGGCCAACCGTGGCGGCGCCTCTTTCGGCTCGATGGTTTCCTTCGAGAATTCCTCTAACGCCCAATTTGAAAACAATGTGCTGATTGGGAATCACAGCGCCACTACCCTGGGCATTGTGATGACGGTTTCCTACTCCGCTCCCCTGATCCGCAATAATCTTATTATCAACAATTTTAGCGAGACGCCTGTAAATAGCAGCATCATTCTAACCTATGGCGGCAATCCGCAATTTATTAACAATGTGCTCTATGGCAACCAGACCGGCGGCGGGCTGCGACGGCTGATCTCCATTGATGGCAATACGCCGATTTTTCTTAACAATATTGTCTGGAACAACCAGGCGGATAATGTTATTTGGACTTACCAGGCCTCCCCGGTGGTGGAATACAACGACTTGCAGGTTGCCTACCCCGGCGCAGGAAATATCAGCCAAAACCCGCTGTTTGCGGATACACTCACGCTGGATTTTCACCTGTCTCCCGGCAGCCCTTGCATAGACAGCGGCTCGCCGGATTCCCTTTATAATGATCCCGACGGCAGCCGCAACGATATGGGCGCTTTTGGCGGGCCCCGGGGCAATTGGCAGCCGGTGTTCAACTTAGATGTATTCGCCACCCGCCAGGAAATTGATTTTGGCGTGGTTCCGGTGGGGCAGTCGCAGATGGAGCCGTTCTACATTTTGAATCGCAGCGCGGTTGTGCAAACTATCGAGAATGTCGAAACGCCGCAGGGCTTTTCGGTAAATTATCCGCAGCCGCATATTCCGCCCGGCGATTCAGTGCTTTGTGAGGTTACCTTCTCTCCGCCGGCGGATAGCGTTTATGTGGGGATTATCAATTATGAACTGGCGGGAGAGGCCATTACCCAGGTGGTACGCGGGCGCACCGGCCCTGCCGGCATTTTTAGCGGGAGTTTGCCGCGGCGCTTTTTTCTGTGGCCGAATTACCCCAATCCTTTTAACCCGGAGACAACCATTCAATACCAGTTACCAATTGCCAGCGAAGTGAAAATGGTTCTTTACAATCTATTGGGGCAAGAGGTAAGAACATTGGTGAATGAACATCGCCCGCCGGGCCTGTATAAAATCTATTGGAACGGCAGCGATGAACGCGGAAATCCGCTCAGCAGCGGTATGTATATTCTGCGTTTTTCTGCCGGGGATTATAGCCAGTCGCGAAAGCTGCTGCTGGTGCGGTAGGTTGTTAATGGTAAATCAGGGCAGGGAATTAAGGGAAAACGCATCCCACCTTGTCCCAAATGGAGCGGGCATCGTTTGAAGAGCGCCCGCAATCAGCACAACTTCCCTTCCGCCACCGGAATCACCTTTCCGCCTACCTGAACCAGAATGGTATCGCCGCGGTCTTCCGCTTTGAGCAGCAGCAGGGAGGGCCGCCCGATCTCGTAGCCCTGCTCCACCCGCACGTTGATGTACGGTTTCCCCCAATAGCGATACTTCGCCAGGTAGCAGGCCAGGCAGCCGTTGGCGCTGCCGGTGGCGGGGTCTTCCGGTATTCCGTAGTAGTCGGCAAACAAGCGCACGTTCAACTGATTTTCGGGATGGTAGGTTTCCGGCGCAAAGATGAAAACGGCTTTGGCGGGCAGGGTCTCGACGAAGGCAAAATACTTCTCGTGATGGATTCTCGCCCGCTTCACCGCCTCCAGGGTTTTAAGGGGAACGAGCAGGAACGGGGTGCCGGTGGAAACGATCTGGATCGGAACCCGGGGATCGATATCGGATGGCTCCAGGCTCAACATCTCGCTGACCGCTTCGGCGTCGAAGGCGCGCGTCTCGAATGTCGGGGGAAGCTGGGTCATCCAAAGCAGCTCCGGCTCGCCGCCGCGGTAGTGGAAATCTACCGGAATCTGGCCGGCCTTCAGATTCAGGTTAACGCGTTCCACCGGCTGCTTCAAAATTTCCTGCTGAATAATGTAGGCCGTGCCCAGGCTGGGATGCCCGGCGAAGGGGATTTCTTCCGCGGGGGTGAAAATGCGCACCGGGTAGCCGCCGTTCTCTTCCCGCTCGGAGATGATGAAGGTGGTTTCGGAAAAATTCATCTCCCGGGCGATCTTCTGCATCTGCCCGCTCGCAAAATGGCCTCCCCCGCGGATCACCGCCAGTTGGTTGCCCTGGTACTTCTGCTCCGCGAATACATCGACAAGGTAGAGCGAGGGTCTTTCCATGGTGGTTTTTCCTCTTGATAACATTAAAACACCATAACACCTGAACACTGTAACACCGCTTATTTAAACCGGCAAGCGAATAAACAGCCAGTCCGGCAGCGCCTTTAGCAGCCAGGCCACCGGCCGCCAGCGCCGGGGAACGTAGGCATGGCGCTTGCGTTTGCGGATCGCGGTATAAATCTGGCGCGCCGCGGTCTCCGCCGGTACCACCCAAAAGGGATATTTCCGCCCGCTGATCAATGGGGTATCGATAAAACCCGGTTTAATATCGGTCACGGTAATATTCAATCCTAACCGGGTTGATTTTTGCCGCAGCGCCTGCATATAGATCGAGATGAAGGCTTTGGAAGCACAGTAGGCCGCGGAAATGCCGAATCCCCTCAGCCCGGCCACGGAGGAAATGCCCACCACGTGGCCGGCGCCGCGCCGGGTGAAATAGTCCATCGCGACCCCGGCCAGGGCCACAAACCCGGCGACGTTGGTGTCGATGGTCTGCTGCTCCTCTTCCCAGCTCGCCTTGTGCTTGCTGATCCCGGCGTTGAGCACCACTAACTCCACGTCTCCCATTTCCGCTAACAATTCCTGCAAAATCTGCCGGGCGGGGCAGGGCTGCGCCGCGTCCATCCGCCGGATATGCGCCGGCAGGCTCAATTCGCCGCGCAGCGCTTCTGACAGGTCTTCCCGGCGGGCGGCCAACCCTAAGGTATATCCGCGCCGGGACAATTCTTTCGCCAGCTCCTTGCCGATGCCGGAGGAAGCGCCGATGATGATTGCTTTTCGTTCAGACATGGTAATCCCGTTCAGAATACGCTTATCGGTTAATCGTCGCAATTTAACTGAAAAACCGTTCTGTACCCGCTTCAGGACGGGCGATCTCTCCGCCACTGCCGGTAGGTGATCAGCAGCAGCGTGATCGCGGTCAGGGGAATCACAAAAAAGCTCATCATCCAACTAAAGAATGGCAAAGCGTCGTGTTGAGTGGATGACAAAATCAGGTAAGCGGTGTAGGCAATGTAATAACCCAGGAAGAGAAATCCCTCCCAGCGGGAAATCTGGCTGCCGTGAAAAAAGATCGGCAGGCAGGCCACGGCCACGGCAATCATCACCGGAATATCGAAATTCAACGCCGCCGGGGAGACGGCGATGCCGCCGGGGGAGAGGGCGCTGGATAATCCCAGCACCGAAAGGATGTTGAAAATGTTACTCCCGATCACGTTGCCCACCGCGATGTCGCGCTCTTTGCGAATGCTGGCAATTACCGAGGCGGCCACTTCCGGCAGGGAGGTTCCCGCGGCAATGATCGTTAAGCCGATGATCAATTCGCTGACCCCCATGGCCCGGGCAATCACCACCGCGCCGTCCACCATCCAGCGGGCCCCCAGCACCAGCATTCCCAATCCCACCAGGACCATCGCAAGGTTGATAATCCCCTGCCCGGCGGATTTGCGCTGCGGTTTTCCGAATTTTTTGTGGTAATCATCATCATGGCCGTTTTTCTCTTTCCGGCTTTGAACGATCAAAAACACG
>WYBG01000164.1 GCA_011526015.1 Deltaproteobacteria bacterium
CAATCTGGCCGGCCGGGCTGATCACGTTTTGCTCCTGCACCGCCCGCACCATGTCCGGAACCGTGAGGCCGAGTTTGGCAATCACGTCCGGTTTCACCCAGATGCGCATGGCGTAATCGCTGCCGCCAAACAGCTTCACGTCGCCGACGCCAATGGTGCGGCTGAGGCGGTCGTTGATATTGATGGAGGCGTAATTGCTTAAAAAGTTGTTGTCATAGGTTCCCTCCGGGGACTTTAACGTCACTAACAGCAGCGGGAAAACCAGCGACTTCTTGACTGTCACCCCGTAGTTTTTCACCGCACTCGGCAAGGAAGCCTGCGCCTGCGACACCCGGTTCTGGGTCAGCACGTTGGAGATGTCGAGGTCCGAGCCGATGTCGAAGGATACTTGCAGGGTGAGGGTTCCGTCGTTGGCGTTGATGGATTTCATGTAGATCATGTTCTCCACCCCGTTCACCTGCTGTTCCAGGGGGGTGGCTACGGATTGCTCTACATCGACCGAGGAGGCCCCCACGTAGGTAGTGGTCACGTTGATCATCGGCGGCACGATGTCCGGAAACTGCGAGACCGGCAGGCGCTGCATCACGATCAAGCCGACCAGAACCATGACGATGGAAATAACCATCGCCACGATCGGGCGATTGATAAAGAATTTTGACATAATCAGCGCCCTCCCTCGCCAGCGGTGGAATCGGGAGAAATCTCGGTAGCAGAGACCACCATATCCGGGCGGATTCTTTGCAAGCCCTCTACAATCACTTTCTCTCCCGGCTGGATGCCTTGCTCGATCACCGTAAAGGCGCCGGCTTTCGGCCCCAACAGCACCCGGCGCAGCACAACTTTATCGCCTTCGCCGACGGTGTAAACCAGGTACTGTCCCTGCAATTCCGTAATTGCTTTTGCAGGAACCACCACTGCCCCCTTACGCTCAGCCACAACGGTGCTGATTCTGGCAAACTGCCCGGGCCGGATGAGGCGCTGCGGGTTGGGGAAGGAAGCCTCGAATTGCAGCGTTCCGGTGGCGGCGTCGATCTGGCGCTGCGCGAAACTGATCGTCCCTTTGTAAGGATAGAGAGAGCCATCGGCGAGGACCATTTCCAGCTCGCGCTTTTGCCTGGGCGCGGTTTGCGGCTCCTGCGCCTGGAATTGGCGCACCAGCTCCAGGTACTCCTGCTCGGTAATGGAGAAACGCACGTGGACGGAATCCACCCGGGAAATGGTATTGAGAATGACAGCGTTGGGTGGACGGCCCACGAAATCCCCTTCCCGCGCCGCGGAAATGCCGATCAACCCGTCGATGGGCGCAGTGATCCGGGCATATCCCAAATCGATCTCGGCTAAACGCAGCGAGGCGCGCGCCGCCGCCACTTCTTCCTTCCGCGCACCGTATTCAGCCAGGGCGGTTTCCAGGTCGCGCTGGCTCACCGCGCCGGCTGCCGCCAGGGGCTGGTAGCGGTTCACATCGGACTCCGCCCGCACCAGCAAGGTTTGCGCCTCCGCCAGCCGCGCTTTCGCCTCCGCCACTTTTTGCTGCAACTCGCTGGCGTCGATGGTGTAGAGCAGGGTTCCTTTTTTCACTTCCGTGCCTTCCCGGAAATGGATGCCCTGCAGCCAGCCGTCCACCCGCGCCCGGATCTCGATATCCACCGCGCCGAGGGTCTGCCCGACCCATTCCCGGCGGACCGGCACGTCTTTTTGCAGCGCTTCCGTTACTTTGACCTCTGTCGGGGCGGCGGTCGTCTGTTCCTTCTCTCCGCAGCCCGGCAAAAGCGTTAGGAGAAGTGCAACCAGGGCCAGCATGGCAGCAATGCCCCGGTAATTAATGGTTAATTTCATTCCTAAGCCTCCTGATGTGGTTTTTCTTATTTTCTGCTCACGAAATTCCCTCCTTGAAGGAGGGCTGTGTTGCATTCTATTACGCCGAAGGCGTTCAACAACACAGCCCAGGGTTCACCGCTTGCCGGGGAACCCTGGGTAAACGAAATAATAAATTTACCTAAACCCTGAAAGGGTTTCACAAAACGGCAATCTGTAAAACCCTTTCAGGGTTTCCGGTGATTTTATTTTTTTGTCCCAGGGTTCGCCTTCGTCGAACCCTGGGCTGTGGTCTTTAACCGCTTCGCGGTTTTTATTATAGAATGCAACGGTCCTGCTTCAAACGGGAAATTAATGCAATTATAGTGCGCCCTCCTCAATACACCTGCGGCACCCAATTTTTATAACGCGGCGCTTCCGGCGTATCTTCGCTGCGCTTTTTGCGCTTCGGCAGATCCGGCTTTTCGAACGGCGCTTCTTTGTAGGGAATGGCGCTCAACAGGTGGGCGATGCAGTTGAGGCGGGCGCGGCGTTTGTCGTCAGCCCGCACGATATGCCAGGGCGCAACCTCCGTATCGGTGGCCGCTAACATCCGGTCGTAAGCGGCGGTGTAATCCCACCAGCGGCGATAGGATTCGATGTCCATGGGGCTGAGCTTCCACTGCCGCATCGGGTCGTTGATTCTCTGGAGAAAACGCCGCTCCTGTTCTTCCTGGCCGACGTCGAAAAAGTATTTGATGAGGATAATCCCGTTTTGCACGATGGAGGCCTCCACCTGCGGGCAGTTGGCCAGAAAATCTTCATATTCTTTCGGGGTGCAGAAATCCATCACCTTTTCCACCCCGGCGCGGTTATACCAACTGCGGTCGAAGATCACAATTTCCCCGGCAGCCGGAAAGTGCGCGAAGTAGCGCTGCATGTACAACTGGGTTTTTTCCCGCTCATTGGGGGCCGGCAGCGCCGTCACCCGGAAAACACGCGGGCTGACCCGCTCGCTGATGCGTTTGATAACGCCCCCTTTTCCGGCGGCATCGCGTCCCTCAAAAATGACGATCACCCGCAAACCCTTGTGCTTGACCCACTCCTGCAATCGCACCAGTTCCACCTGGAGTTTGGCCATTTCTTCTTCGTAATCTTTGCGGCTCAGCTTCTCCTTTTTTTCAGCGGCTTCCGCAACCGCCTGCCGGGAAGACTGCTCCTTTTCCGCTTGCTTCCGCTCTTTCTTTTCTTTTTTCTTTTTCTTGCCCATAAAATTCTCCTTATAAAGGTTTGAAAATTAACAATCCGCCTGATTTTTTCCGAGCAATAAGATAAAAACTTTTTCGGATACCGATCAAAACACCGCCGCCAGGTTGTTCAACGATAAACCGCGCCAGTCCCGGGCTGTCGCCACCGGCGCCCGGCCAGGCCCATAAAGAAGAGCAGGAACGGGACCGACAAAAGAAAGACTGCCGGGCTGCCTTCCCGATCCCGCAGTTCCGGCGAAAAGAGCAGCGCCAGCGTACCAGCCAGCGTAAACACGATGGGGGCGGTCAGGGAAGTGCGCTCCAGCCGTCCTGAAACCAGGCTGTACAGAAACAGGAGGGCAATGAATATACTCAGGAGAGTCATGCTTCAAATCCTGTCTTTGGTAAGGGAAAGAATATCGTCATGGCAACACCTCTTGATTTAGCTTACCGTGAACGGTCCACACACTACCGGCTGACTTAACGATTGTCCCGCTCCATTCCTTTCTCTGTCACGATCATGTTGCAGACCTATTTTGCAGAGACGAAACGTATGCAGACGGGAGAAACTATTTTTAACGACTGCGATGCCGGAATCAGCCGCCCGTTGCCGGGATCGATGCGAAAGAGTTTAATATTGTCCGAGTCCTGGTTGGCGGCAAACAACCATTGGCCGGCCGGGTCAATTTCAAAGTAGCGGGGCTTCTTGCCGCCGCTTGAGACCCACTCTACCGGCGCCAAACTCCCCTCGTCCGGATTGATGGCGAACTGCACGATGCTGCCGTCCCCCCGGTTCGAAACGTAGAGAAATCTGCCTTTTGCATCCACCAAAATCTCCGCCGCAGTGTTCCTGCCCCTGAAATTCTTCGGAAGAGTGGAAACCGTCTCTTTTCGGTGCAGCGTTCCGGCGTCCGGTTCGTATTCGAAGGCCGTGACCGCGGATGCCATTTCATTCACTACATATACAAACTTCCCGGAGGGAGCAAAAGCAAGATGTCGCGGCCCCGCGCCAGGGTCCATCTGCACAAACCCGGGGTTGCCGGGGGTGAGGGAACCCGTATCGGCATCGAAGCGGTACACCAGTACTTTATCGAGTCCGAGATCCGCTACCATTACGAAGCGGTTGTCGCCGGTTACTTGTATGAAATGGGCATGCGGCCCCGCCTGGCGTTCCGGGTTCACGCTCGATCCGGCATTCTGTACAAAGGCAGAGTGCGGGGCAAGTTGGCCGTCATTTCCGATTGGGAATACCGCCACGTTCCCGCTGCCGTAGTTCGCCGCCATCAAGTAACGGGCCGACCGGTCCAGGGACAGGTGCGCCGGACCCGCGCCGAGGGAAGAAACCTGTTGAAGCAGCCTCAGCTTGCCGGTCTCCCGGTCGATGACAAACGCGCTGACTGCGCCGGTCGGCTGGTGCTGGAACGTGTCCAGCTCATTCACGGCATACAAAAACCGGCCTTGCGGATCAATGGCCAGAAAAGAGGGATTGGCGGTTGCGGCTGCCAGTTCGACCGGGCCTGATTCCCCGGTAGCCGGATCGAAGCGGTAAGCATAAATGCCATCGCTCCCGTTACCGGTATAGGTCCCCACATACACGAGGTACTCCTGAGCGAGGGCATTAGATATAGCAGCGAGTGAAATGGACAGCAGCAAACAGATCAACTTGAAAATCCGAAACCACGGCATGTTCCGGCGAAAGGTTTTTATTACATGCATGTCGATCTTCTCCATTGATTGCACCAGACTTTAGCGGATTAAAACTTGCTTTTTTGTGTTTACGTGTTCGTGTATTTCAGAAAACGTGAACACTTTAACACCTGAACGCTGTTTTTTAATGTTATTTTATCACTCTCTACATGGTGTTCTCTTTCATGCAGTTCCGGCCGCCTTCTCCTTAAACCGGCGAAACAGGCGGTCGCGGTCGCTGTCGAAGTGGTACAGCTTGGCGACCTCGATGCGCTTCGCCAGAAAACTACAGGCAAGAACCGCCAAAAACATTCCGGCCAGCGGCCCCACCCAGTAGATCCACCAGCCTTCCCATTGCCCGGATATGACCGCCGGGCCCAGGCTGCGCGCGGGGTTGGTGCTGGTGCCGGAGATCGGCGCCTCCGCCCACACCAGAATAGAATAAAGCGGGGGAAAGATCACCGGGGTGAAGGGACGGATTTTCCGGAAACCCAGAAATATCGCCAGTAAAGAAACCATCGCGAAGGTGGCCGCCGCCTCGCCAAGGAAAACGATCATTGTGCTGAACCCTTCGCCGGGGAATGTGGCGCCAAACGCTACACTGCGGCCCAATTCACCCCAAAGAAGCAGCGGCAATGATCCGATCACCGCGCCGATCAACTGCGCCGCGATATATCCGAGGGTGGTCCGCAAGTCAAGTTTGCCCATCAGGCGAAACGCCAGGGTGACGGCCGGGTTGATGTGCGCCCCGCTCCGCTTCCCCACCGGGGAAAGCGCAATCAGCGCGCCGGCGCTGCCGAACAGAAAGCCGGTGATCAGCCGCCGCAACCCTTCACCCGGCAATACGCTCTTGACAGGGCTGCCTTCTCCGAACATGAAAATAACCAGCGAGAGACCCACCAATATTAGCAGGGCGGTACCCGCCAGTTCGGAAACGAATACTTGCCAGGGTAGGATAGCGATCGATCCGCTCGTCTCTCTTATGCCTGCATCACTTGCCTGCGCGGCCCCTGACTCAACCGACCCGGATTTTTTTGCCATGGTCAAACCCCGGAAAATTGAATGACAACCTTGATATCATCCGGCTTTCTCTCCAACGCGCCCAGGAAATTCTCCGGTTTTTCCCGCCGGGTAATGAGTTTTGCCAGCCAGGAACGGTCAGCGCGCGCCAAAGTCTGCCCGGCCCGGTACCAGTGCCGTTTATTGGCATTGACGCTTCCGACAATCACATTATTCCTTAATACCGCTGCGGCGGCGACATCAGCGAGGGCTGCCGATGTTACGACGCCTCCATGCCCGACGCCGGTGAGACATACGATCCCGTTCGCCCCGATTTTCTGGATGGAATCGGAAATAACCTGGCCGACGCCGGTACATTCAATGATCGCGTCCGGCTCGAATCCGATATCCGCAACACTGCCGGAGTGATAGGTTGCGCCGAGAGCACGTACCAGGTCGGGCTTGGTCCCGGTCTCAACCCGGTCCAGAACATGCACTTCCAACCCGTATAGTTTTACACTTAGAGCGGCCAGAAGGCCGATCGGTCCCGCCCCGGTAACTAAAACGGTGCGCGGTTCCCAGAATGACCGCCGGCCAATCGCAGCCACCTGCTCCAGGGCTTTCGTTACCACCGTGGTGGGTTCAAGCAGCACCCCAAGGATACCCAATGAAGGATCAACTTTTACGGCGTATTCCGGCTCGATCCGCCAGCGCTCGGACATAAATCCGTGGATCTCTTTGATCCCGCGCTCGGTGTAAAGGCCGTTGCGGCACATGTCCCATTCCCCCACCGCACAATTCGGGCAGGGAACCGGATCAGGACGCCGAACGATACCGACCACCAGATCGCCTTGCTTGAGCCCGCTCGACGGACCGGGATCTATCACGCGACCCAGGGATTCGTGGCCCAGCACAAGACGCTTTTGACCGGGAGGGGCCCAGCCATATTTCCCTTCGACAATTTCGACATCGGTACCGCATACTCCCACGGCAACAGCTTCCACCAGGACCGGGCCCTCAAGAGCATCCGGTTCCGGAAAATCTTCGAACCGGGCGGTCCCCGGCTTCTTTGGCTCTACTGTAATTGCTTTCATACTAAAACTCCTTTATTAATTTATCGAGAAACTGTTTTCGGAACAACTTGCGCTATTTCTTCCCCCCTGATTGAGGGATCTGGCCCAGCGATTCTTCTTTGCTCTGTTCCAGAATCTCCTGCGCCTCAAATGAGGCAAATAAATGCATGATACGCGCGATCGCCCCGGACCATCCGGTCTGGTGGCTCGCCCCGACCCCCGCGCCGCTGTCGCCGTGGAAGTACTCATAGAATAAGGGATAATCTCTCCAATGGGGGTCTTCCTGGAATTTTGCTGAAGCCCCGTGCACCGGCCGTTTCCCCTGCTCATTCTTCAGGAAGATGTTGGAAAGGCGGCGCCCGATCTCTTCCGCCGCCTGGTAGAGGTTCATCTGCTTCCCGGATCCCGTCGGGCACTCGATGGTGAAGGAATCCCCGTAGTAAAGGTAGTACTGCAGCAGGGCGCGGAGAATCAGCATGTTGACCGGCATCCAGATCGGGCCGCGCCAGTTCGAATTGCCGCCGAACATGTCGTTGTCCGATTCACCGGGGAGATACGAAACCTTAAACTCCTGATCGCCAAGCTGATAGATGTATGGGCGATCCTGGTGAACGCGAGAGACGGCTCGAATTCCGAAGGGGCTCAGGAACTCCTTCTCATCGAGCAGGATACTCAGCACCCGGCGGAGATTGGTTTCGTTCAAAACCGATAACAGTAATCGCTCTTTATAGCCGGGTTTCAGGGGGTCATGAATGAAAGCGGTTAGCGCCGGGCGCGCCGGGAGATACTCACGCACCACCTGGCCGACCTCGGGGTATCTCGCCGATAATTTTCTTTCGAAAATGGTCACTGCGCACAAGGGCAGCAGCCCAACCATGGAGCGGACCTTCAGACGTTCTGCCTGCCCATCCGGCAAGCGAAGTACATCGTAAAAGAAGCCGTCCTGCTCATCCCACATCCCGAATTCCTCACCCGGCCGGATCATCCCCGAAGCGATCAAGAGAAAGTGTTCCACGAATTTCAATGCGAGATTGATATAGGCCGGATTGGCCATCGCCAGCTCCGCGCCGATCTCGACCATGTTCTGGCAGAACAGGGCCATCCAGGCGGTGCCATCGGCCTGTTCCAGGTATCCGCCGGTCGGCAAAGGCGCAGACCGGTCGAAGACGCCGATATTGTCCAGCCCCAGGAATCCCCCTTCGAAGGCATTGTTTCCGGAACGGTCTTTCCGGTTCACCCACCAGCTAAAATTAAAAAGCAGCTTATGGAAACAACGCTCCAGCCAGGCGAGGTCTCCCTCTCCACGTTGCGCTTTATCCGTTAAGTAGGTGTAGATGGTTGACCAGGCATGAACCGGGGGGTTCACGTCCCCAAAGTTCCACTCGTAGGCGGGGATCTGGCCGCCGGGGTGAAGGTAACGGGACCTCAGCAAGAGCTCCAATTGTTCTTTGCCAAAATCCTCATCCACCAGCGTCAGTGCCGTGACATGAAAAGCCAGATCCCAGGCGGCGTACCAGGGATATTCCCATTTATCCGGCATCGAGATAATGTCTGCATTGACCATGTGGTCCCAGCGGTCGTTGCGGATGGAACGTTGATTTGCTTTGTGCGGCTGAATGCCGTGCTCTTTGAGCCAGCGGCCAACGTCATAGAAAAAATACTGCTTGGACCACAGCATCCCGGCCAGGGCCTGCCGCATGACACTGGCCTCGTCCGGATTTAACGCCGGAGGAATGACGGCGGCATAGAACTCATCGGCTTCCCGGAGGCGGGTTTTGAAGACGGAATCAAACTCCTCCCCAAAATTCTCGCCGAACGTTTTTTGGGAGTTCCCCGGCGGATGATCGCTGAGCCGCAGGCGGATCGCGCGGGATTCTCCGGCCTCCAGGGCAAGGGGGTAATGAGCGGAGACTTTTGTCCCTTTCTTCTCGGCATTGACCGCCTCTTTATTACCGTGAACGATATAGTTGCCGATGCCGTCTTTCACGTAAGGAAATGGATTGGGCATGCCGACCAGCCGCTCCGTATTGGTTTCATTCTCCGTGAAGAGGAGTTCCGGCGCGCCTTCCGCATAAAAGAAGCGTTCGCCGAGATCCCGGTGCGCGAGCGCGATGATCCCGCCGGTTTTATCCTGAGCCAATTGCCGAAGGGTGGGGCGAGCGACATCCTCCCCCCAGGACCAGTCATTACGAAACCAGAGAGTGGGCAGGAGCTGCAGCGCCGCCGGTTTTGGGCCGCGGTTATGCACGGTGATGCGGATGAGTATATCCTCGGGCGACGCTTTGGCGTATTCCACAAACACATCAAAATAGCGATTGTCATTAAATATGCCGGTATCCAATAACTCATATTCGGGTTCATTGCGGCCGCGACGGCAGTTCGTCGCAACGATGTCATCATAAGGATAGGCCCCCTGGGGGTATTTGTAGAGGTACTTCATATAGGAGTGGGTCGGCGTTGAATCCAGATAGAAATAATACTCCTTCACATCCTCGCCGTGATTCCCCTCCCCGTTGCTCAGCCCGAACAGGCGTTCTTTAAGGATCGGATCTTTTCCGTTCCACAGCGCCAGGGCAAAACAGAGACGCTGGCGCTCATCGGAAATACCGGCCAGGCCGTCTTCGCCCCAGCGGTAGGCCCGGGAACGGGCATGGTCATGCGGAAAGTAATTCCAGGCGTCTCCGCTTTCGCTGTAATCCTCGCGCACTGTTCCCCACTGGCGTTCGCTGAGGTAGGGTCCCCATTTCTTCCAGGGGATTCCCCCCTCCCGCGCCTCCTTCAAGCGCTTTTGTTCCTGTACAGCGATGATCTTCTTCTCAGCCATGGTGCTTTTTCTCTTTTTTAAGTTCTATGGCAATCGCTTCCATATCTTTTCATGTGTGTTCTTGCTCTTCATTTCTGCGCCACAGCGCCCGCCGGCTCATCGACCAGGGACATGGCGGCGAGATGCCCTTCCCTCACCGGGCCTCCTCGAAGACCGCCTGTAGCTTGCCCTGCTTGACCGCGCGTTCCAGGGCCGCATGGTCGCTCTCGTTCTGATCGGCGTAGGCCATCGCAAAACCCGCGATAGCCCGGTCGAATGAGTCGCTCTTACCCATGTACCCGCTGAGCGTGGCGGAATTTCCGGATCTGGCGTGAGAGAGCGCGAGGGCCCTTCCGCACCAGGTGGCGTAGAGGTCCATTTCGGCGCGGCCGAACGTCTCCACCCGGACGCTGATCTTGATGTCCCGCAGTTGGCGGATGAAGAAGTGGCGCCTGGGACCCTGGCTCCATCCCAGGAACACGTCGCTGGCGGGCTGCATGAGCCGGTAGCCGTTCACGACGCGCTGGCCGTGGTTGGGGAATACACTCGCGCCGGCGTACGGCTCCAGCACCGAGGCGCGCGCCTTCGCCCGGGCAGGTTCTTTGCGTAAAGCCTTCGGCTTAGATCTCTTCTTGCTTTTCATTGTCGTATCTCCTCTTTTTGTACTCATGGATAATCTCTTTCTTCAGGCCGGTTAATTATTCGGATTCAGGGTGTACTATCACTTGAGATATGTGAATTTTCGGGGAATGCGCGATTTTAGCGCCCCTCCCAACCTCACCTAACCCCTCCCGGCCCCGGATAGCCGGGGCCACCCTCCCCTTCCCTCTCCTGCCAGGAGAGGGAAGGGGAGGGTTGGGGTGGGGATGGGTGAGGTTAAAAGCGGTAGAAATACCCCATCTCATATCTCAGGTGATAGTACAGGATTCATAGTTTTAACGTTTGGTTTTCTCCTCATTAAAAATAGTAGCGCATGCTAACCAGCATGCCGGTGGACTTGATCGACTCCTCGAAGCCCTCCGGTTTGGTAATCTGGTAGAACCCCTCCAGGCCGATACTGAAATCCCGGGTGCCGGTGTAGGAGATCCGGAACACGATATTCCTGATATCATCGCTCACCCCATCCCCAAGTAACGGGAAGGAATTCTGCTGGTACCCCAGCAAAAAACCGAGCGGCACATCCGTTCTGTTTTTGATGTTGAGGCTGAGCGCCCCGCCAAATTCGAAAAACCACTGGCTCTCCGC
>WYBG01000165.1 GCA_011526015.1 Deltaproteobacteria bacterium
AACACCCAGTTCAAATTCGACCGCAAGGTGGCGGTCAACGACGTGTTAGGCACGGTTCCGGGGCTGTTCCTGCAATCCCGCTACGGCAACCACGACGTGCGCATCTCCATCCGCGGGTTCGGAAGCCGCTCCAACACCGGCATCCGCGGGGTGCGAATCTTGCTCGACGGCATCCCGGAATCAGAGCCGGACGGCCAAACCCGCATCGAAGCGCTTGATTTCAACGCCATCGGCGCCATCGAGATCGTCAAAGGGAATTCTTCTTCCCTGTACACCAACGCGCCCGGCGGGGTGGTCAACTTTATCAACGACATTTATTTCCCCCGCTCCTTTGCCCTCAGCTTCAACCAGTTCGGCTCCTACGACCTGCGGCAAAACGGTTTCAAAGCCGGGGTACGCACTCCCAATTACACCTTCCTGGCCACCTATAGCTACCACAATTACCGCGGCTACCGCGACCACAGCGAGGATTACTGGCACATTTTCAACACCGTGTTAGAAACCCGCCCGGGAGAGAAAACGAATTTGCAGCTATTGGGATACTTCGTGGACGGCCTGATCCGCCTGCCCGGCTCGCTCACCAAAGAACAATTTGAGGAAAACCCCTTCCAGGCCAATTCGCGCGACGTGGGGCGCGACGCCAAACGCATTACTACCAAAGGCAGATTGGGTTTGCGCTTCAACGCCTACCTGGATAAGGCTCGCAAAAACTCCCTTGAATGGACCTCTTTCGGTACTATCAAAATTTTCGACCGGACTGCCCGCACTTACCGGATCATCACCCGCTATGGAATAGGAACCAGCGCCCGCTATATCAACAAAACCCGCCTGTTGGGGCGGGCGAATGAATTTTCCGTGGGCGGAGACCTGCTCTACCAGGCCGGCCCCGTGGAAGAGTACGATAACATCGCCGGCCAGAAGGGCGACGAGTTGCAGACCCTGGTGAACGAGGTGATCGGTAATGCCGGGGTTTATTTCCTGAACACCTTCACTCTCATTCCCGCTAAAATGGATTTTCTTTTCTCCGGGCGTTACGATAAAGTGGTATTCGACCAGGAGGATCGTTTGCTGGGCGTGCGCAGCGCCCAAAACCGCTACGAAGCCTTTACCCCCAAAGCGGCCCTGAATTATAAATTGACCCCTTCCGTGGCGCTTTATACTTCCTACGGAAGAAGCTTCGACAGCCCGGCCGGAAACGAGCTGGATAATTATCCCACCAGCTCCAATCCCAACGTGCTGCTAAATCCGGATTTGCTGCCGCAAAAATCGCGGAATTTCGAACTGGGGATCAAAGGGGGAATATTCCAGCGGGGCGCGCTCTTTTTCAACAACGCTAACTTCGAGGCCACCTTTTTCAATAGTGAAATCGACGACGAGATCGTGCCGTTCGAAGTGTACGGGGACGTCTATTTCCGGAATTCCGCCAGAACCAACCGCACCGGCTTAGAGGTCGGGGGGAATCTGGAAATCGTAAAGGACTTCCGCTTTGAGACCGCTTATACCTTTTCGGATTTTAAATACGATCAATATACCGCCCGCAGCACGGAAGTGGATTCTCTCGGCGATATTGTGAACATCGACCGGGATTACTCCGGAAACGTGGTTCCCAGCGTGCCGCGGCACAATCTGTTTCTCAGCCTGGCCTGGGAGCCGCGCCTGACGGGCAATCTTACCGGGTTCGTAAAAGGAAGCTACCGCTACGTCAGCGGGATGTTTACCGATGACTTCAACAGTGAGAAGAGCGACGGCTATGGCATCTCCGGCGCTACCGTGGGGGCGGACCTGCGTTTCAACCGCTTCAACTTATTGATTTCCGGGGGAGTGGATAATATGTTCGATGAAGTGTACGTCGGGTTTATTAATATCAACTCGACTTCCCGGGAATATTACGAAGCCGGCGCGCCGCGGAATTATTTCGGCGGCGTGAACCTGGGATATACGTTTTAGCGGATTCAAAAACCTCTCGTCCCGAGGAAACGGAGCTTCTCCTGGTGCGCCACATCACAGAGCGGTGTGGCGAGCCGGTAAACTCACTCTACTCGCTACACCGCGGCGTTTACCCCTTTGGGGCGGTGTAACGCTTATTTTGAAGCTCTGCTTCTTGTGTTTCTCAACAATTGTCGAAGACCATGTGATACTACAGATCAAAGGAGCTATACTGATGTTACTATTTCGCTTCAAAGGGCTGACCGCCCTGATGATTACCCTGGGCCCCCTTCTCTCGTTTGCCCAAACAGGGTTCCCCAAATCGAATTCCGATATTATCATCGGCCCCAATTTCCGCATCTTCCCCAGCAACGTCACCCAGACGGAAACGTTCATCGTTCGCCATCCCGCGGATCCCAACATTCTCTTCGCCAGCGCCAATACCATCAATTTGAGCAATGGATTTATCAGCGAGGGGATTTACGTGAGCAGCGACGGCGGCGAAACCTGGGGCGGCAGCGACACCTGCACCGGCCCGCCGATTACTTTTCACCGGGGCGACCCCGGCATCGCCATCGACAAGGACGGGCGGTTTATTTTGATCCGGCTGGGAGATTTTCCGCGCGGGTTGTTTTCGCACTTCTCCACCGACCTGGGCCAAACCTGGTCGGCGCAGAAAACCGTGGCCACCAACGACCAGGAACGCGCTTCCCTGGCCTCGGACGCGATTCCTTCCAGTAATTTCTACGGGCGTTCTTACGCAGTATGGGTGCGCTTCTCCCTGCCCTTTCCGGTGCTGTTTGCTTACACCGACGACGGCGCGGCGAACTGGTCCACCCCTGCGCAGGTCAACAATCCCGGCCCGCGCTGCCAGGGCGGGGAAATCGCCATCGGCCCCGGCGGCAGCGTGAACGTGTGCTGGGCGGCGGTGATCAATACTTCCCCGTTTACGGAAGATTTTGTGGGATTCGCCTCCTCCACCGACGGCGGCGCAAGCTGGCAGGTGACGGAAAACGCCTTCGATATGAACGGCATTGCCGGAACCTTCCCGGAGAAGGCCAACATCCGGGTCAACGGCCTGCCCCGCCTGGACGTGGATAAAAGCGGGGGTCCCCGCAACGGCTGGATTTACATCGCTACCACCCAGCGCAACCTCGCGCCCGCGGGCAATGACCCGGATATTATCCTGCGCCGCTCCACGGACGGCGGGCAGAGCTGGTCCCCGGGCATCCGGGTGAACCAGGACGCGCCGAATAACGGCAAATTCCAGTATTTCCCGGCCATTCACGTGGACGAGGGCGGCGGGGTAAACGTGCTCTATTATGACGACCGCACCACCACTTCCGATTCCGCAGGGGTATTCCTCTCCCGCTCCACCGACGGCGGCGACACCTGGAGCGATTACCAGATCAGCGACCACCACTTCAAGCCCGCGGCGATTGGGGGATTGGGGCAGGGCTACCAGGGGGACAATATCGGGCTTACTTCCATCGGAAACATCTTATGGCCGGTGTGGATGGACAATTCCAGCGGCCTCTACCAGATCTGGACCTGCCGGATCGATGTTTCCTCCGTGTCCATCGACCCGCTCGAACCGGTTTTTCCCGGCGGCTTCGATTTGAGACAGAATTATCCCAATCCATTCAATCCTTCCACCACCATCGAATACAATTTGTTAAAAAATGGTTTTGTAAATCTGAAAATTTTTGATATATATGGAAGGCTTATTACCACCCTGGTGAATGAGCCGCAAGTTGCAGGGAGTTATAAAATAACCTTCGATTTCAACCAGATACCGACAGGCCGCGATTTACCGAGCGGCATTTATTTTTATCGTTTATCCGTATCCGGCGCTTCCCTCACCAAAACCATGGTGCTGTTGAAGTAAGTCCCCGGTTTTCTTTCCTGCCTGTCGCCAGGCATTAATACTGTATCGAATCTATCAAATTACAAACTGATGCTACGCATAACCGCAAAGGCGCAGAGACGCAAAGAAAAATCAAGAAAGTAGTTTTTATTGTTTTTCTTCTCCGAAGGAGTCTTCGACAATTTATACCTGCTATCGCTACTCTGCGGCTTAGCGTCTCTGCGGTGAATCTGCGTTACATGAGTTACAAAGTAACCATGTACCGGGAGGAATATTCTCTTCCCATCCTCACCGGGAAAATTATTCTATGTTTAACCATTATTAAAGGAGTGTATGATGAAAAAATGTTTTACCGTTGCCGCCAACGCCTGGATATGGTTGATATCGGCCTTGCTGGTGTCAGGAGCATTTTATCCGGCGAGCGCCCAACACGACGACCCACGTTTCGACAACACCCTGGGGTTATTCCCGCCGGAGGGGATTGCTCCCCCGGCAGGCCCGCCCAGCATCGAGGTCATTACCTCGGAAGAGGGTTTCGATAATTTCAACCTGGGGATCGATTTTTCGGAACCGCATATGTCGATCAACCCCTTGAATCCCGCGGAATACTTCAACGCCTGGAACACCAACAGCGGTTATTACACTTACAACGGCCACGAGTGGACCAACGTCATCCCCCCCTTTCCCGGTTTTTCCATGGCCGGCGACCCGGTTACCGCTTATGACAGTTTGGGAAATCTCTACTATGAAAATATGTACACTTCCGGCGGCAGCATTGTGGGCTGCAAGGTGATCCGTTCCACCAACAACGGCGCAACCTGGAGCGCGCCGGTTACCGCCATCGCCGGGGTGGATAAAAACTGGATCGCCTGCGACCAGACCGCCGGGCCTTTTGCAAATTACGTTTATACGGTGATGACCGCTTCCGGGGGCGGAAACTTTGCCCGCAGCACCAACTTCGGCACTTCCTTCCAAAATACCTGGTCGTTTGGCACCCAGAGCCTTCCCGGCATGATGGTGGCGGTAGGCCCCAACGTGCTCGGCGGCAATAACATTTCCGGCGGCTGCGTGTACGTGGTCACCAACGGCGGATCTACCACCGCCTCTACCTATACCTTCTACCGCTCTACCGACGGCGGGTCATCTTTTACCTTGATGTCCTCCCAGAATTTTGCCGGGTACGTAGGCTCTTTCGTGGGCGGGCGGCACTCCGTGGAAAACATGCGCACCCGGCCCTATCCGTTTATCACTGCGGATAACAGCTTCGGCCCTTACCGGGGAAGGTTGTACCTGGTTTACGCCACCAATACCCCCGCCGGCAACGGCAACAAACCGGATATTTTCTGCCGCTATTCCACCAATCACGGCCAGACCTGGTCTGCCCCGGTGGTAATCAACGACGATCCCAACACTACCGCCAACCACCAGTGGATGCCGGCGATCTGGTGCGATAAAGAAACCGGAAGATTGTATGCCAAGTGGTATGACACCCGCAACTGCCCCACCAGCGACTCCACCGACGTTTATGCCTCCTATTCCGAAGACGGCGGGCTGACCTGGGCGGAAAACCAGCGTTTGACCACCGCAAAATTCAAGATCGACTGCGCCACTTGCGGCGGCGGGGGAACTCCCCGTTACCAGGGCGACTATGACGCCATCACTTCACACCGCTACGGCGCTCTGGCGGTATGGGGAGATTTCCGCTTTGGCAGCTTTGGCAGCTACGTGGCCTACTTCCCGGATTTTGCCATGCTGCTCTCCACCAATTCCGATACCCTCTTCCAAACCGACAGCATCGAGGTGTACGTCAAAGTTCCCGCGGTAAAGCTCTACGAGTATGGGGTGAAATTCACCGCGGAGGTGTCGCCCGCGGCAAACTTTACCATTTCCTTCCCGCAAGGGGACTCCCTGAATACCTATCCCGACTCCCTGTTGATGAAAGTGAGCTGGGAAGAGATCCCGCGCGGCACTTACCAGATCACCGTGACCGGGGCGGGGCCTAACGGCACCCCGGTTCACAAACGCGTTCTTAGCATTTTTGCGACCGATCCCTTTGTGGGGGTGCTGCAACCGAACGGCGGGGAGCAGCTTTACGCCGGCACTATTTATCCCATTCAATGGGAGTTAACCCTGGTGGACAGCGTTAAGCTGGAATATTCCACCGACAACGGTGCGAACTGGATATTGGTCTCCGATGGAACCGCGCCCCGTTCCTCCGCTGCGGTTCATCCCAAAAAACGCCGCCACACAAACGCCGGGGCGGGTTTGGAGTCCAGCGCCACCCAGTATGACTGGCTGGTGCCCAATACTATCTCCGACGAGTGCTTAGTACGCGTCTCGGACAAAACCAATTCCGCAGTCAGCGATACCAGCGACGCGGTATTTTCGATTATTGCCCCGCCGGCGGCGCAATGGCGGCTGCAAGATACTCCCAGCGATTCCGCGCTCTATTCCGTCTCGGTTGTCGATACCTCGGTCGCCTGGGCGGCAGGAGCGGGTGGAGTAGTGCTGCGCACCCTCAACGGCGGGAATAGCTGGACCCAGGTCTCCTCTCCCGGGGGAGACGTTTATAGTATTTACGCCCTCAACCAATCCCGCATATTTGCCGCGGTCAATGAGACCGGCAGCGCCCGCATCCGCCGGAGCTTCAACGGCGGTTCCAGCTGGTTCACCGCGTATGAGAATACCAATGCCGGCGCTTTCATCAACGCCGTCATCATGTTCGACAATATCAACGGCTACGCGGTGGGCGACCCGGTCAACGGCCAGTGGACCTTGCTGCGCAGCACCAACGGCGGAGTAAGCTGGACTTCCGCCGCCACCCTGCCGCAAAACGGCTCGGAAGCGGGCTGGAACAATTCCATGTCCTGGGCGGGCAATCAAAACGGCTGGTTCGGCACTTCCAACAACCGGGTATATCGCACCACCAACGGCGGGCTGAACTGGAGCTTCGGCGCAACGGCGACCCAGAACAGCTACGCGGTGTCTTTTGCCACGGACTTGCTGGGAATGGCCGGGGGCGAGGGAACCGATCTCACCCTCGACGGGGGCGCTAACTGGGATGCTTCGATGGGCCAACTGCCGGCGGACGCGCTGGGCAGCGCGGGGTTAGATCTTGACCCCGGTGCGGCGCGCTGGTATTTTGCCTCCGGCAGCAGCATTTATAGAACCGACGACCAGGGGGAAAACTTTACCCTGGATTTCAGCCAGTCGGATAATCTCAACCATCTCGACATGAAAGTGATAGAAATCAACGGATTGCCGTGGATTTGCGGCTTTGCGGTGGGCGAGAACGGCAGAATCGCCAAGTACATGGAACTGATCACCTTCACCGGCATCTCCGATAACAGCGGGGAGATTCCCCGGGAGTTTTCGCTCCGGCAGAACTATCCCAATCCCTTCAACCCCACTACGACTATCTCCTTCAGCCTGCCGGTGCAGGCAGAAGTGACCCTGAAAATTGTCAACCTGCTGGGACAGGAAGTGCGCGCCCTGGCGGACGGCAGCAAAGCGGCCGGTAAATATGACATCACCTGGGATGGCCGCAATGCTTCCGGCGCGCCGGTTGCCAGCGGGGTATATTTCTATCATTTCGAAGCGCAAGGAAAAGACGGGCGGGAATTCCGCGACGTGCGGAAGATGCTGCTGCTCAAATGAGCCGCGCTTTCCCGGTTTCGGGTGATTGCCGATTTCTATTGAAGAAGATGATTAAAAATGAACAGGGCAGGCCGCGAGCCTGCCCTGTTCATTTTTGGGGGCCGAAAATAGAGTTAATCACACCCTCGCGGAGGTTTGGAATCTCCGGGAGGGTTACTTTCAGTGCAGCAAGAGCATCTTTCGGCTTTGGGTAAACCTGCCCGCCTTCAGCCGGTAAATATAGACGCCGCTGCCGACCTCTTTCCCATAATCGTCGCGCCCGTTCCATTGCACTTCATACTCGCCGGGCGGTAATGCTTTATCTACCAGGGTAGCCACCTTCCGCCCGGTAATATCAAAAACAGCTATATTGACAGTTCCGAAAT
>WYBG01000166.1 GCA_011526015.1 Deltaproteobacteria bacterium
ATGGTCAAAAAATACCTCGCAGAAGTGCAGAGCGTCTCGCTCACCCTGCACCAGATGGTCTGGGGAGTGGTGATTTTGGGAGTAACCGGCCTGCTGCGAGGAGAAGCGTCGAATATTCATTTAACTCTGCGATCCGGCCTTGCAGTGGTTTACCTGGGCGTGTTTGGCTCGGCGCTGGCTTTTGTGTTGTACTATTCTCTCCTTAAAAAGATGAGCGCCATTACCGTGTCCAGTATTGTGTACGTGACGCCCGTGATCGCCATTCTGGTAGGGTGGGTGCTGTTGGATGAAACGGTTACCCTGCGGATCGTCCTGGGGACCCTGGTCATATTTGGCGGAATTGCCATTTCCCAACTGCCGCAATATCGCAATATGTTTCGCAGCAAAAAGCTCTCGCCCGAGCCGGTTATTGAAAAACAACCTGAAGTGTGGTAACCGAAGTGAGCCTCTTCCCGATCCCGGAGATTACCCCTGATTCAACTCGCGCCATTTCGCTTCCGCGAATTCCGCTAAGGAGTTCAGCACCTGGTCGGCGATGCCCAGCCGTTTGTCTCCCCGCAAAACAGGATTGGGCACCGCCACGCATTTCATGCGCGCCGCTTTGGCGGAGATCAGCCCGTTGATGGAATCTTCAAAAGCGAGGCAGTGCGCCGGCGGTATTCCCAGTTTCTCAGCGGTGGAGAGATAAACCGCCGGGTGAGGTTTGCCGTAATTCTCGGTTTCCGCGGAATAAATCACCTGAAAATGCTGCGCTAACTGCAATTTCTTCAACACCGCGTTAATGATCCGCATATCCGAAGAAGAAGCCAGCGCCAGGGGTATCTCTTTTCGCCGGAAAAATTCCAGCGTCTCCCCCACCCCGTTCATTGCGACACCTTCTTGAAAGATCAGACGGATCAGGTGATCTTCAATCCGGTTTTTCACTTCCTGCTTCGAAGAGCGCTTCAAATCCCAGGGAAATTTTTTATAATAATGCTCGATCACTTCGTCAATGCGAATTCCGATGGTCTCCCGCCACATCGCGTCATTCAGCGGAATTCCAAGAAAGGGAAACACTTGCATCTCCGCTTCTTTCCAGAACGGCTCGGAATCGATCAGCAGGCCGTCCATATCGAAAATAACCGCGCGAATCATAGCCAGACCTATCTTTGAATTTCAGATTGCTGGTTGCGGATTGAAAAAGCATGGCGCAGACTCCCAGCCATGCGCTATGCTCCATGCTCTATGCGCCATGCAATCCCTTAAAATCCGTTGATCACAAATCCGCCGTCCACCGCGATGCACTGCCCGGTGATATAGGAGGCGGCAGGCAGGCACAAAAACGCCGCCAGCGCGGCCACCTCCTCCGGCTCCCCGACCCGCTTCATGGGAGTGCGCTCCAGGATCGCGGCCAGGTACTCCGGTTTTTGCAGCACCGGCGCCGCCAGGGGGGTGCGAATATACCACGGCGCAATTGCGTTTACCCGGATGCCGTCTTTTGCCCACTCCACCGCCAGGTTGCGGGTCAACTGGATCATGGCCGCCTTGCTCATGGCGTAGGGCGCGCCGGTTTTCAGGTGCAGAAGCCCGGCCACGGAGGCCATATTCACAACGCTGGCCTGCCCGCTCTTGGCTAAAAAAGGATAGGCCAGGCGGCACATCTCGAAGGCGGAGCGCAGGTTCAGGCTCAAAATCTTGTCGATTTCTTCCCCGGCATACTCAACCATGCGTTTGCGGATGTTGGTTCCCACGTTGTTGACCAGGATATCCAGCGTTCCCCACAACCGCTCCACTTCTTTGAAAATCTTCTCCCGGTCCTCCGCTTTGCCGACGTCCGCGGCGACGCCAAAGGCCCGGTGGCCGCGCTTTTGCCAGGAGGCGACCGTCCCGGCCACCTCCGCGGCATTTCGGGCAATAATCAGCGCCTCCGCGCCGAATTCCAGCAACTCTTCCGCCGTCGCCCGGCCAATTCCTTTGGTAGCCCCGGTGATAAGGGCTTTCTTGCCTGTCAAACTCCAACGCGGATTCATACTCTCCTTACACTAACAAGGCCATCAATCCATCAATTCATTAATCCAGTCTTATCACGTGGTCTTTGGCAATTGCCGGGATGAATGGGAAGCAGAGCTTCCCGCCCCTGGCGTCACAATGCAGAGCATCGTGACGAGCATTGTACCGGGCAACTCGTTGCGATGCTCTGCATCGCAACGCAATTGGGGAAGCTCTGCTTCCTGGCGAAGGAATTGCCAAAGACTACGTGATAGTGCAGCATTAATCCATTATTAATCCATCTTTCCCCCCCAAAAAAAATCTTTTTCTCAACTCAATCGGGTTACTTGAGCAACAAAAATTTCCGGGTCTGGCTGAATCCTCCCGCGTCCAGGCGGAAGAAATACACCCCCCCGGGCAAATTCGCGCCGTCAAAGACCACCCGGTGCTCCCCGGGGTTTTGCTGCCCGGAGACCAGGGTATGAACTTCCTGCCCCAGCACGTTGAAAATTCTCAAAGAGACGAAACCCTGCACCGGCAGGCGGTACTCAATAGTCGTGGAAGGATTGAACGGATTTGGATAATTCTGCTTCAACTCGAAAGCCGCCGGTGGGAGCGTTGGGATGTTCCCGGTCGCAGTGACGGGATTTCCCAATGTTCCGTCGGGATTGACGTTCTGGGCGTAAATGTCACCTAAATCAACGCGCTCATCGCTCCATACCAGGAAAGCGCGGCGCTCGGTATTGGCGATCATGCTCAATCGCCCCTTGTTGCCTAAGCTCGCGGCAGAAAGCTCTGTGGAAGGCCAGATGTAATCGCCGTCGGGATTGATGCGGAACGCCTTCACCGCGGCGTCGAACGCGTTGGGCGCGGAGCTTTGAAAATACGAAACATAGAGAATAGTATCCGCCCCCGCGCTGCGAATGAAAGAGATCTGGTTCCCGCCCAACCCCAGGAATTGCTTGCCCTCGTCGCTCCATAAGCGGTCGCCCTGGTAAGAGAATTTTTGCCCGTAAATGCCATATTGGC
>WYBG01000016.1 GCA_011526015.1 Deltaproteobacteria bacterium
ATTGTAAAACCCTTTCAGGGTTTTATCGGTTTAGGTGTGTTTTTATACCCAGGGTTCTCCCCGAAAGCCGGGAGAACCCTGGGCTGTGATGTGTAACGCCGTTGGCGTAAAAAACGCAAAACTAATGACAAGTAGAACTAAAAACGAAACTTTCCACCGTTGATTACAATGGCGCTCTCCTGCACATTTCAAATCACTCAAAAATAAAACCCATACACCACCACGTCCGGGGTAATGCGCACCGTCGGCATGGGCAGGTGTACAAAATTCACTATATCCTTGACAAATTTTAGAAACTGGCTGTCGCCGGTGGGAATTTTGGTGACGTCAAAATCCAGCGCAATGAAAATTTCCCGATGCCCCCCAAAAACGTCCTGCGCAATTCCCTTCGCGCTCTGCCCCACCGCCAACCCCCAGGGTTTCAGCCAGCCGGGGTAATTTTGCCGCCATTTCCCGGGAAGCGCATCATAGGCATTCACCGCAAACCACCAGGTAAACCCCTCGTAATCGTCTAAAATGCTTTTGCTGACGGTGCTGTACAGATCGTTTCGGTAAGCGTCGGAGGGCCAATAGCTGACTTTGAAACGAAACGCTTTCAACTGCTCCGGATAGAATTGCTGCAATACCGCGTATCCGCAGCCGAGCACGTTCATGGTATA
The DNA here is from genome assembly GCA_011526015.1 of Deltaproteobacteria bacterium. Taxonomy (GTDB): domain Bacteria; phylum Calditrichota; class Calditrichia; order RBG-13-44-9; family J075; genus JABWBP01. Next base: position 660 of record WYBG01000016.1, read on the forward strand.
ATCCAGGTAGCTGAATCCCCAATTTTTGAAAAATCCGTCGGTCACTTCGATCTGGGTCATCCACAGCAGGCCGGTGGCAGCGCCCCACCAAATGGATTTTTTGGCCGAAAAACCGCTCCAGCGGTAAATCCGGGAGGCCAGGTGGCTCATAAAATACGCCTCCACGAAGTGGCCGATCTTGTCCATTTGTTGATATTCCCGGATATCCCGCTCCCACTCATGGAAATGGAAGCTGCTGGTCTCGGTATTGTATTGCAGATCGGCGATTTTGGCAAAACCGATGGCGTCCCCGATAGCAAAGCCGGCGATAATCACTCCTAACCGCGGCGGTATGATCCGGGTGCTGCGCTTCCAGGGAGTGCCGTCCTCCAAACGGGGATAGTATTCATCGCTGAGGGGAGGAGGGAAGGGAACTGTATCGGGAACGGAGATAGCGTTACGGAACGGGGCTGGAGCAGGAGGTGATGAAATTAGCGCGGGCTCCTTATCCCAAAGGGGCAGGTTGCCGGCTTTCCCCGGTGCAAGCGTGGCCGCCGGGAGGCCGGGAGCGGCGGCAGAATCCGGTATTTCTCCACCCCGGGCGGCGAAAAAAACGGACAGGATGAAGAGGATTATCCCCTTCACTCTGCCGACAGGTAGCCAATTTTTCATCGAGTCGATAGAGTTCTTTTGAAAACGACAAATTGCCGGAATGCTCCGGGTGTCATTGCCCGCCGGCGCTCTGCCCGGCTAATTTCAAATCTTTTTGCAAGCCGCTGTCCTTGCTGGGCCGCCAAATGAACTGATCCACGAAATAGTGGTGCATGGGCAAGCCGATCAGGAAACTGTAGAGCAATTCTTTGGTGGTCATGCTGCCGAACAAGTGCTCGGTACTGGTCATCACCAAAACCCCGCAGCCGGGATGCACGTCGAAAGAGCAGCCGAAAATGCGGAAAATCGCCGCCATAGCGATTCCGCATACGATGTAAGTGGCGAAATTACGGGTAATTTTGGTAGCCAGGCCGTATTTCCGGGCATCTACCCCGGGACGCTGGTAGCGGTTTTTGCTGTAAAACCACACGATGGCATGGTATTGCACGTCGTGGTAGATGGTCACGAACGCGGAGAACGCCAACAGCGGGGCGGTGAGCACTGCCGGGCTGTAGCAGATGAAGGCGTAGAGCGGCAGCAGCGCTGCCAGGAAAATGATTTTGGGCATGTTGAGCGACATGCCGGCCCGCCAGCGCTTGATCTGGCGAAAAGCAAAGATACCCACCACGCTAACGACGGCCAGCACGGTGAGAAAGACCAGGGTGTGTTCCCAGGACAACTGCTGCCAAAAGGAGGCGGAAAAGAAAGAGGCCTGGGCAGGGTAGGCCGGCAGGGCGGCGGAGAGACCCAGCGCCCTACGGGCTTCCGGGTGGCGGATGATGAACGCCAGGAAGGGCGCCAGCAGCCCGACGTAGAGAATGGCCTGGTCGATGCGCAGATCCCGCCGGTCGAAATCGCTATTCTTCTTTTTATACAGCGACATGATGCCATAATGCTGGCGAACCACGTGCCAGTAAGCCCAGAGTTGGAAGAAAACGATAAACAGCAAAAAGGGGAAACGATAATTGGCGACGTTCATCTGGTGCAGCATATAGGAGCTGCCGATCATGGCCGGCCCTACCAACAGCCAGGCCAGGCTGCCGATCAAAAGTTTTTTCCGCTTCTGGAATTCCTCTTTATCGAAATAGGTCCTCACGTAGGTTCCGAAGAAATGAGGGCTGTCGATGAACACCACCCACAGGAACCAGACCGTGGCCATATCCAGGCTCAACCCGGCGTGCAGGAAAAACATGGCGTAACCGGTGAGCGCCCCGCCGATGAACCAGAGCAAATCCGCCTGCCGGTTGACAATCCAATTCATGGAAAGCCGGTTTTCTACCCCAGCGTTCGCTGTCCAGGATAACGATGACATACTATTCCTCCATTGACTGCGTTAAGAAAAAGAGTCTCAACTTCACATGAACCGTGGAACGTGAGAGGTAATGATTAAATCATCAATCGTAAATCGAAAATGACTTTTTCACTCCACCTGGTTCAGCCAGCGAACCAGCCCTAATTCCGCCAGGTTGAATAGTTTTTTGTGACTGGGTAGAACCCGGATGGTGTATTTATAATTTCCGCTGTTGGAAGGGGTGATGACCGCTTCGTAGAGGTAGGAATTGTCTTCCTGGGTTTTTTTACGGGTCATCTCCACCACTTCATAGCGGTTTTCCTGGCGCATGTCCTGAACTTCCTGCTTCAAATAAACCTGAACCTTCACTTCCGCGGGTTGGATTTCCCCCAATTCCACTTTGGCCCGCAGCTTGATCGGTTCGTTGAATTTCAAAACGATCTCGTCATTCAGGTTGATACTATCATCTAAAGTAATCTTGACCTGCGACCATTGGGTTTCCAGGCGGTCGCACCAGGCTGAGTAGTCTTTCGCCAGCATAAAATCTTCCATGCTGAACTCATCGCCCTGGCGAATGGCAGGGAGGTAGAGCTTTTCAGCGTATTCTTTCACCATCCGGTAAGTGTTGAATACCGGGGAAATAGTCAACAGGGAATTTTTCATCATTTTGATCCACTCGTGGGGAAGGCCGTCGTCGGCGCGATCGTAATATATGGGAATGAGGTCGTTTTCCAGAATATCGTAGATCGCCTCGCTGTCCCAGGTATCCAGCTCTTCGGTGCTCTGGTAATCTTCCCGGTCGCCGAAAGCAAAGCCGTTTTTGCCGTTATAGCCTTCGCACCACCAGCCATCCAGTACCGACAAATTGATTCCCCCGTTCATGCCCACTTTTTCGCCGCTGGTGCCGGAGGCCTCTTGCGGCCGGCGGGGATTATTCAACCAAACGTCCACCCCGGAGACCAGGTCGCGGGCCAGGCTCATGTCATAATTTTCCACGAAAAATACTTTCCCGCGAAAACCTTCTTCCATGGAGAGCTCGCTGATGGCGCGGATCAAATCCTGCCCGCCGGTATCCTTGGGGTGGGCTTTCCCGGCAAAAATCAATTGTACCGGGCGGCGGGAATCGTTGAGAATCTGTTTCAAGCGCTCCCGGTCTCTGAAAATGAGGGTGCCGCGCTTGTAAGTGGCAAAACGGCGGGCAAACCCGATGGTGAGAACATCAGGCTTCAACATATCTTTCATGCGGCGGATTTGCAGGGTTCCCACCTTGTTGCGCAACAGTTGAACCTCTAAACGTTCCCGGAGGTGGTTGAGCATCTTTTGCTTGACTTCCATTTTGGTTTTCCACAACTCCTCGTCGGGAATGCTCAAAATCCCTTTCCAGTACAGCGGTTCGTCGATATGGTCTTCCCAATCTTTGCCCAGGTAAGTTTCGAACAACTGGCAGAACTTATACACCGTCCAGGTTTTGCTGTGCACCCCGTTGGTGATATGGGTGATGGGAATCTCCTGGGAAGGAATATCCGGCCACACGTCTTTCCACAATTCCCGGGAGACGTCCCCGTGCAGCTTGCTGACCCCATTGCGGAATTTGGAGAGCTTCAAGGAGAGCACGGTAAGGTTGAAGATTTCATATCCCTCCGGTTGAATTTGAGCGCCTAACTCCATGAATTGGTAGCGCCGGATGCCGATGGATTCCCAGTAGCGCTGGAAATATTTATCCACAAAGTGCAGCGGGAAGGCGTCGTTGCCGGCCGGCACCGGGGTATGGGTGGTGAAAATGGTATTGGCGGCGACCGCGTCCAGGGCGGGATAAAACTCCAGGCCCCGCTCTTTCATCAAGCTGCGGATGCGCTCCAGGGCCAGGAATACCGAGTGCCCTTCGTTCATGTGCCAGGCCATGGGGTCGATTCCCATGGCTTTTAAGGCCAGCACCCCGCCCATGCCCAAAACGATCTCCTGGGAGATGCGCATTTCCTGGTCGCCGCCGTACAGCCGGGCGGTTAACATGCGGTCTTCCGGGGGATTTTCCGGCAGGTTGGAGTCCAGCAAATAGGCCGGAACCCGCCCCACCTGGGCTTTCCATACTTTTATGTTAACGTCTCGCGGGCCTACCGGCACTTTGACGATCAGCGGCTTGCCCCGCTCGGTCAGCACCGGCATTAGCGGCAAATCTTCCGGGTAATAGGGAATGTAGAGCGCAATCTGGTTATGGTGGGCGTCGATTTGCTGGGTAAAATAGGTCTGGTGATAGAACAGGCTGACGCCGACCAGGGGAAGATCCAGGTCGCTGGCGGCTTTCAAATGGTCCCCTGCCAGCACCCCCAGGCCGCCGGAGTAGATCGGTAACGATTCGTGCAATCCGAATTCTGCAGAAAAGTAGGCGATGGTTTTATCTTTCAGTTTGGGATAAGTCTGGTTGAACCAGGTGTCTTCCTTGGCCATATAGCGGTCAAAATCTTCCATCACTTTTTTGAAATTGGATAGGTACACCGGGTCATTGGCCACCCGCTCCAGGTCCGACTGTTGCACGTCGCGCAGAAACTTGACCGGGTTATGGTTGACCATGGTCCAGAGCTTTGGATCGATAGTGCGGTACAACTGGCGGGCCTGGGCGGTCCAGGAAAAATACAGATTGTATGCTAAATCATTCAGCCGTTTGATTTCATTAGGTAATTCCGGTATTACCCGGATGCTGCCCATCTGCTGCATAAAGCGGTCTCCTTAGAAGATGCAAAATAAAAAGCTTGTCCCCGCGAATGCGGGGATGCAAAATGAAAAATGCAAAATGTAAACTGACTTTCAAAGCGTTCTTCCCATTTTCGATATTAACGGGCACAATAATATAACAGGAAATAGTTTTTCACAAACAAAAATTTCCGAGAAACAGGAAATTGTTTGCGACAAATATGCCAAGCCTTTATATTTAAGCGGCTTAGAGAAAAAAGTGATAGCGCATGCCAACTTGCACAAAAGGAGTGCAAAATTCATTTTGCACTAACAGTAGGGAAAATTATGAACCAGCTCTACAGCATGACCGGTTTCGCCGCCGGCGCCGTTCAGCACGGAAGTATTGAAATCTCCTGCGAGATTCGCGCGTTGAATTCCCGCTACCTGGAAATGTCCGTAAAGCTTCCCTTTGCGATCAAGGATTTGGAAGACGCCATCCGCTCCATCATCCGGGAAAAGGTCAACCGTGCTAAAATTACCTGCGGAATTTCTTTCTCTTCCCAGGAGCCCCTGTTAGACAATCTGAAGGTCAATGAAGGCGCGATCCTGATGTATAAAAACCTGATCGAGCGCATTCGCGCCATTGCCAATATCGCGGAGCCGGCCAAAGTCTCCGATATTCTCTTCTTTAAGGATATTTTTTCCCTGGAAGACCAGAGCCAGATCGATGAAGCGCTGCAAAACGCGATTTTTCAACTGGTCGGAAATACGCTGGATCGTTTGAACGAAACCCGCTCCCTGGAAGGCCGGAACCTCAAAATCGACCTGGAAAACCGGCTGAATAATATTCAAACCCTCACCGGGGAGATTCGCTCCCAGGGCGAGGGAAATTCCCGCAGCGAAATGGAAAAACTCTACAAACGCCTGCTCTCGCTCATCGATGAGAACAAGGTGGACCGCAACCGCTTAGAATTAGAGCTGGCGCTGATTTCCGACCGGGTGGACATCAGCGAAGAGGTGGTGCGCATGGAAAGCCACCTGGAAATGTTCCGCGAAAACCTGCGCGCCGGCTCGCCCAACGGAAAGAAGCTGAATTTTATCTTGCAGGAAATGCACCGGGAAGCTAACACCATGTCCACCAAGAACACCATCGTGGAGATCAGCCATCGCCTGGTTACCATCAAAGAGGAAATCGAGCGCATGCGCGAACAGGTACAAAATATCGAATGACAACGGGAAGGGGCGAAGCATTCGGAAGCCCGATTCCCCGCAATTCACCAACCTATCTTCCGAATGCTTCGCCCATACGAAGAAGGGGCGAAGCATTCGGAAGCCCGATTCCCCGCAATAGGCAGGCCTGCCTCCCGAATGCTTCGCCCCTACAATATAACATGACCATGACGCCTAAATTGTTGGTCCTTTCCGCCCCCTCCGGGGCCGGCAAATCGACCATTTGTAACCTGCTGCTGGAGCGCAATCCCGATTTCCGGCTCTCTATCTCCGCTACCACCCGGCCGCCCCGGGGGAATGAACGCAACGCGGTGGAATACTTTTTTCTGTCTAAAGACGAATTCTTTGCAAAAGTAGAACGTAACGAATTCCTGGAATATGCCGAGGTTCACGGCCATTACTACGGAACCCTGAAATCCAGCGTCGAGGCGCTGCTGCAGCAGGGCTTCACGGTGCTGTTCGATATCGACGTGATCGGGGCGCTGAATATCAAGAAACAGTACCCGGAGGCCATGCTAATATTTATTCGCCCCCCTTCCCAGGAGGAACTGATTCACCGCCTCAAAAACCGCAAAACCGAGAACGAAGCGCAAATCCAAAAACGCTTGGAACGCCTGCCCATGGAGTACGAAAACGCCCGGTATTTCGATCACCAGGTGGTCAACGACGACCTTCTGAGCACGGTCGAACGGGTCGAACAATTGATTCGCGGGCAGTAATACAAGGAGTGCAAAGCTTCAGCTTTGCACATGGATAGAAAAAGAAAAACCGTAAAATCAAGGACCGGTTGAGTGCAAAACTGAAGTTTTGCACTCCGACGCCAAAACACTACCATGTTCTCCAGCAAACAATTCCACAACACCCAGATTCTGGTCGGCATTACCGGGGGGATTGCGGCCTACAAAGCCTGCGAGCTGATCCGCTACCTGGTCACCGAGGGCGCGGAAGTGCGGGCAATGATGACCCGCGGCGCGGAAAAATTTATCACTACCCTGACCATCGAAGCGCTGTGCGGACGTCCCGTCTATACCGAAATGTTCCCGGAGGGCAAATTCGCCGCCACCCACCACGTCGAGCTGGCCGACTGGGCCCAGGCGGCGATCATCGCGCCTGCCACCGCCAACCTTATCGGGAAGGCGGCCAACGGCATCGGCGACGATTTCGTCTCCACCACCCTCATGGCGCTGCACTGCCCCATTGTAATCGCCCCGGCCATGAATTCCAATATGTGGAACAACCCGGTGGTGAAAAAAAACATCAAATTTCTGGAGGATTTGGGGTATCATATCTGTTACCCGGAAGAGGGTTTTCTGGCAGAAGGTTATTCCGGGGTGGGGCGCCTGGCCAGGTTGGAATACCTAACTCAATATCTTTACCGGGCGATACACCCCCACCCGAAAAGCCTGGCGGGCAAAACCGTGCTGATCAGCGCCGGGCGCACCGAAGAGTACCTCGACCCGGTGCGGATGCTCAGCAACCGCGCCACCGGAAAGATGGGATTTGCCCTGGCCTGGGAAGCCTGGGCGCGCGGCGCAAATGTGGTTTTGGTGCATGGGCCGGGCAGTTTGACCCTGCCGATTAACGTGGAGAGTTATGGAGTGGTGTCGGCGCAGCAAATGTATGAGACCGTGAAAAGCCATTTTCCGCGGGCGGATTACTTCATCAGCGCCGCGGCGGTGGCGGATTACCGCCCGGAAACCTACTCCGCTGCGAAAATAAAGAAAGGGCAGGACCGCCTCTCCCTGGAAATGGAGAAGACCCACGACATCCTGCGAGAAATGTCGCTGTTGAAAAAACCGCGCCAGCGCCTGGTGGGATTTGCGGTGGAAACCGACCGTCCTATCGAGAATGCCCGGGAAAAGCTCAAATCCAAAAAACTGGATATGATCGTGTTGAATGATCCCTTAGTGAAAGGCGCGGGGTTTGGGGTGGAAACCAACCAGGTCACCTTAATTTCCCCTAAAGAGACCCAGCACCTGGATCTGAAATCCAAGTTAGACGTGGCCTACGGGATTTTCGAGTTTCTGCTGCGGAATATTGAGAAGTAGGCTGGTCTCCTAAATTTTCGCGTCCCCGGCCGGCAGTTGGCGGAATTTTATCTCAATGCGTCATAAACCATCTTAATTCCAGCGGAAAACGCCGGCTGTATTTTCTTCGGGAAAAGAAACCCATTGCGATAAAAAGTATTCAAAATTTCTTAAGAAGCTGTTTTAAAAGTTCTACCTGATTGTCTGCGAGATCGGTTAAGTTGGGGATATGAACAGAAAACCATACCCATCCGATCTTACAGACAGTCAATGGATTATTGCCCAGAATTTGATTCCG
>WYBG01000167.1 GCA_011526015.1 Deltaproteobacteria bacterium
CCACCACCCCGATATTGAAATGGTTGAAAACCGCGCCGCTTCCAGCTACTCGTGCCGATGCTCTGCGTCGCAGCCCTCGTTGCCAAAATGACACGATTAATTTCTCAAAACTTAACAGCTTTGCACTCCCGATCCTTATCTACCCGACTGATTCTGCAGGAATTTGAAAAAGTCGCTTTGAGTGGACAGGATCAGCCAGTCCTTTTCCGAAAGCGCGGTCTCGTAAGTTTCCATGGTCTTCAGGAAGCGGTAGAATTCCCGGGAATCGGCGTTGCGGTCGTAGGCCGCGGCGTAAATGGCCGTGGCTTCCGCGTCCGCCTTGCCGCGAATTTCCTGCGCGGTCTTGAATGCTTCCGACTCGATCTGCTTCAAATCCCGTTCCTTGTCGCCTAAAATCTTGGAGGCCTCTCCCTGGCCTTCGGAGCGGTATTTGTCGGCGATGCGCTTGCGCTCGGTAATCATGCGCTCGTAGATTTTCTGCTGCACCGCTTCCACGTAATTGATGCGCTTGAACCGCAAGTCCAGCAACTCGATGCCCAGGGAATCTAACTTGGGGGCCGCGGTTTCGATGATCATGCGGGTGATTTTATCCCGCCCCACCTGGATTTTTACGAAAATTTCCGACTCTTCTCCGGCTTCCAGGTCGTCGCTGGCCTGGAATTCCCGGTTGGTAGAGCGGATCACCTCCACTAAGTCGTGGCGGGCGATGGCGTTGCGGGTTTCCCCGTCTAAAATATCATCTAAACGGGTTTGGGCGCGTTCCTCGTTTTGCAAGCGCTCCAGGAACAGCAACGAGTTTTTGATCCGCCAGCGCCCGTAGCAATCCACCCAGATAAAGCGTTTATCTTTGGTGGGAACCTGGTTGGGGTCCCCGTCCCACTCCAGGAAACGCTTATCGAAATAGCGGGCGTCCTCGATAAAGGGCATTTTGAAATGAATCCCCGGCGTGGTAATGGGATCTCGCACCGGCTCGCCAAAGCGGGTGATGATCACTTGCTGCGCTTCGTTGACCACAAAGGCCGAGGCCAGGATCAGGATCAGGGCTGCGATGCCCAGGATGGTATAAATAAGGTATTTTGGCTGTCTCATTTCTTCAAATCTCCTTTATCTAAATCCAACAATGGCAGAACCCCGCCGGCCTTTTCATCCAGAATTAATTTTTTCCCGACCTTCTGCATCACCTTGTTCAGGGTTTCGATGTAGATGCGCTGGCGGGTGACCTCCCGGGCCTTTTGATATTCGCCGTACAGCGAGTTAAAACGCGCCGCCTCGCCGCGCGCCTGGTTCACCCGCTCCAGGGCGTAGCCCCGGGATTCTTCGATCACCCGGGCGGCCTCCCCCCGGGCCCGGGGAATTATCTGGTTATACTCCGAGCGCGCCTGGTTGATCAGCTTCTCCCGTTCCTGCTGCGCTTCGTTGACTTCGTTGAAGGATGCTTTCACTTCATCGGGAGGATTGACGTCCTGCAGCACCACCTGCTCCACGTGGATGCCCAGCTCGTATTGAGCGCATAGTTCCTGGAGCTTGACCTCCACGGCGCTGGCAATTTCCTGCCGCCCGATGGTCAGCACCTCGTTGATGGTGCGGTCGCCCACCACTTCGCGCATCACCGCTTCATTCATGTCCCGGAAGGTTTGCGGGGCGTTGCGCACCCGGAACAGGAACTGGTAGGGATCGCGGATGCGGTATTGCACGATCCACTCCACTTCCGCGGCGTTGAGGTCCCCGGTGAGCATCAGGGATTCCTCTTGAAACCGTCCCGGCGAGTATTCGCTGCGTACCCTTCCTTCCACGGTGCGGAAGCCGAATTCATCCTTCAACTGCCGGCGCACCGGGATTTTGTACACCTGCTCGATGCCCAGGGGCAGCTTGAAATTCAGCCCCGGGTCCACCGTGCGGGTGTACCTGCCGAAGCGCAGGATCACCCCGGCCTCCTCGGTATTCACGGTAAACAGGGAAGAAAAAAGGATGATTGCCAACAGCACTCCCGGGATGGCCCATTTCAGTAAATTGGGTGGAAGAGACGGCCGCCGGGGGATGCGGAACTCGTTGAAATCAAAGGGGGGTCTTTGCTGCATTACTTGAACCTCCGGATGTTAAGGTGAACGTGCATAGATTCTTATTATTCAGGGCTTTTACATCGCATAAGGATGTTTTAAATTGCCTTTTCGGCGCAAAGCCATTGTTGATAACGGAAAAATAATATAAACGAGCCATGTTGCAAATCAAAGACCTACATTATTCGATTGGCGAGCGCCACCTGCTCACCGGCGTCAACTGGATCATCAATCCCGGCAAGCGGGTGGCGCTGATCGGCCCCAACGGGGCCGGCAAAACCACCCTGCTGCGCATCATTTACGGCGAACTGGAATCGACCGCGGGAACGATGCAGTTCCCCAAAGGCTACCGCATCGGCTACCTGCCCCAGGAAGAGATTACCCTGGAAGCCGGCCCCATTCTGGAGAGCGTGTTGGAAGGGCATTCGGAAATCCTGGAGATGGAAAGCGAGATGGCGGAAATTCACCGCCAGTTGGAAAATCATCCCCCCAATTCCCCGGCGTTGTTGGAAAGATTAGGCGCGCTGGAGGAGCGTTTCCAACTGTCCGGCGGCTACCGCTTAGAAGCGGAGGCCAAAGCGATCCTCTCCGGGCTGGGCTTCAAAAACCACGACTTTCAACGCTCCCTCTCCGAATTCAGCGGGGGCTGGCGCATGAGGGTGTACCTGGCCCGGCTGCTGCTGCAAAATCCGGATCTGCTACTGCTCGACGAGCCTACCAATCACCTCGACCTGGAATCCTTAGAGTGGCTGGAACAGTACCTCAGAACTTTCCCGGGCAGCATGGTCATCGTCTCCCACGACCGCTTTTTCATCGACCGGTTGGCGGAAAAAATCTGCGAGCTGGATCGCGGGCGGCTTACCCACTACCCCGGCAACTACCATTTCTTCGAGAAAGAAAAAGCGCTGCGGGAGGAGCAGTTGCTGAAAAAGTGGGAAGAACAGCGGGCGGAGCGGGAACGGGTGCAGCGTTTCATCGACCGCTTCCGCTACAAAGCCAAAAAGGCGGTGCAGGTGCAAAGCCGCATCAAGCAGCTGGAAAAAATGCAAGAGGTCGAACTGCCCCCGCCTCCCCCGCGCCGGATTCATTTCAAAATCCGGGTGGAAACCCCCGGCTACAAAGAGGCCCTGAAAATCGAAAATATGTCCTTCAAGTACCAGCGCGACTGGGTGCTGAAAAACATCAACCTGAACGTTTACCGGGGGCAGAAGCTGGCCCTGGTGGGGGTGAACGGGGCCGGTAAAACCACCCTAACCCGGCTGATTTTCGGGCAGCTGGCGCCCCAGCAGGGGAGCATTCGCGCCGGGGAGCGGGTGATCATGGGCTACTACGCCCAGCACCAGGTGGACACCCTCAATCTGAATGCCACCATCATGGAAGAAGTGGCCGCCACCGCCAGCGAAGCCCACCGCCTCCAGTTGCGCGACATCCTGGGATTGTTCCAGTTCAGCGGGCAGGACCCTGATAAGCGCGTCGGGGTGCTCTCCGGGGGCGAAAAAGCGCGGGTCTCCCTGGCGAAAATGCTGCTCTCCCCGGTCAATTTCCTGATCATGGACGAGCCTACCAACCACCTCGACATCTCCTCCCGGGAAGCGCTGGAAGAGGCTTTGCAGGATTACGACGGCACTTTGCTGCTGATCTCCCACGACCGCTACTTCCTGGATAAGTTAGTGAACCGGGTGCTGGAGCTGAAAGACGGGCGGCTGCGGGAATTCGAGGGGAATTACTCCGACTACCTGGAGCATCGGGAAAAAGAGGCCGTTACCGACGCTTTTGACCAGGGCGGGCAGCCCCCGGGCAGAACCCCGGCTATTTCTCCCGCCAAAAAGAGCAAGGATCAGAAACGCCAGGAGGCGGAGGCGCGGCAGACCATCAGCCGGCAGCGCGGCCAGCTAAAAGCAGAGATCGAAGCCTGCGAGAGCCGGATTGGGGAGTTGGAGGCGCAGAAGGAGAGCCTGGAAAAATTGATCGCCGACCCGAAAAGCTACCAGAACGGGGAGTACGTGAAGTCGCTGCGCAAGGACTACGCCGCAGTGAAACAGGAGATGGAAAGGTTATTGGAGCGTTGGGAAAAGGCCCAGGTGGAATACGAAGCGTTGCTGGCGGAAGTAAAAAAAGTGTAAAGTGAAAAATGTAAAATGCAAAGTGGAAAAGCTTGCCCTGGGCTTGCCTGTGGTGAGTCCTTCCACAAGCTCAGAATAAACACTGTCGAACCGCCGAAGAGTGAAAAATGAAAAGTACAAAGTGCTAAGTGAAAAATAGCAATGGCGCAAAAGTCACCCTGTCATGGATTCCCGCTTTCGCGGGAATGACAATTTACGTGCTTTTCATGTCACTCCCGCGAAAGCGGGAGTCTATAAAATATCTCAGTTCCTGGGTGCGCATA
>WYBG01000168.1 GCA_011526015.1 Deltaproteobacteria bacterium
GGTGAATACCTGATCGCTCATGGGGTGGAGTGGAAAGATTTCAACTCCTACGGTTCCCGGCGCGGAAACCACGAGGTAATGATGCGCGGCACCTTCGCCAATATCCGCATCAAAAACCAGTTGCTGCTGGGGGTGGAAGGCGGTTACACGGTTTATTTCCCCACCGGGGAGCAGATGTTCATTTATGACGCGGCCATGGAATACAAGGCCAACGGAATCCCGCTGTTAATCATCGCCGGGAAGGAATATGGAACCGGCAGCAGCCGCGACTGGGCCGCCAAAGGCACCTACCTGTTAGGCGTGAAGGCGGTGATTGCGGAGAGCTACGAGCGCATCCACCGCAGCAACCTGATCGGCATGGGGGTGCTGCCGCTGCAATTTTTGGAGGGCGACACCGCCCAAAAGTTAGGCCTGAGCGGCAAGGAGATCTTCGACGTCACCGGCCTGGCCGAGGATTTAACCCCCGGCAAGGAAATCACCATACGCGCCCGGGCGGAAGACGGAGTAGAGACCACCTTCAACGTCAGAGCGCGGCTGGACACGGAAGTGGAGATCGACTACTACCGCAACGGTGGGATTTTGCAAACCGTGCTGCGGCAGATGCTGAAGGGATGACGGCTTCAAGCCCCGGAGTAGTTTTAATTCAAGGACGGCTTAGCACATTGATTGCATCAGCGAATTACCAGGAAATGCTCGAGCAGGTTGTTGCGCTCCTGAAAAAGAGCCGCAGCATTCTCTTCATCACCGGGGCGGGGATTTCCGCGGAATCCGGCCTGCCCACCTACCGGGGCATCGGGGGGCTGTACGAGGACAAGCTCACCCGGCACGATATTCCCATCGAAACCGCGCTCTCCGGTTCCATGATGCGGCAAAACCCGGAACTGTGCTGGTCTTATATTTCGGAGATCGAAAAGGCCTGCCGGGGGGCAAAATTCAACCGCGCCCACCAGATTATTGCTGAATTCGAACGCCGTTTCGAGCGCGTCTGGGTGCTCACCCAAAACGTGGATGGATTTCATCGCGAGGCCGGTTCTAAGAACCTGCTGGATATTCACGGGGATATTCACACGATTTATTGCGCCGCCTGTTCTTATACCATTTCCCACGCTGATTACCCGGGGCTGCCGATTCCCCCTCACTGCCCCGCCTGCCGCCAGATTATGCGCCCGGACGTGGTGCTGTTCGGCGAATACCTGAAACCGGAAAAGATCGCCCGGCTCCAGGATGAGACTCGCAAAGGATTCGACGTCATCTTCAGCATCGGCACCACCAGCGTGTTTCCCTACATTTCCCGCCCGGTGATCGAAGCTTCGTTGCAGAAAATTCCCACCGTGGAGATCAACCCCTCCCCTACCGAAATAACTCGCTACGTCTCATACAAATTCCCCCACGGCGCGGTAAAAGTGCTCTCCGATATCTGGGAGCGGATTGGGAAATAATTGAGTAGGCGGTAGGCAGTCAATGTCGTTTAGTTAAGCTATTTTGATTGACATTCCCGCGAAAGCGGGAATCTCTAACTCCCTGAATCTCTGGATTTCCGCTTTCGCGGAAATGACATTTTCAGAGCGATTCCCCTTAACTAAACGAGATTGAGCAGGCAGTAGGCAGGTGGCAGCAGGCGACCTCCAAATAAAAAAGGCGCTCCGGTTCGAGCGCCTTTTCAAATTCAAGAAATTTCGGAACCGGGGTTTAACCGGTTTCCCCCATCATCGCCGGCTTGTGCTGCAACACCCGGTCTTGAAGATTCAGCTCCCCGCGGTTCAGTTGAATGCTGGTGACCTTTCCGGCTTTCAGATATTCCTTCAGCGTCCGGGTTGCCACTGCGGGATCGATCGTTTCCCCGCAGGTGAATACATCCACCGCGGCATAGCCGTACTCCGGCCAGGTGTGAATGGCCAGGTGAGATTCGGCAATGACCACCACCCCGCTGACGCCATGGGGATTAAAGGTGTGAAAGGTAGAACTCACGATGGTTGCGCCGCAGTCGATGGCGGCGCGTTTCATGTAAATTTCGATCAGTTGCGCATCGTTCAGAATTTCGGGTTGGCAATCGAAAAATTCCGCCAGGATATGTCTTCCCAGTGCTTTCATACCGGCTTTTCTCCTCGACATTAGGCTTATTCAAGTGTAAAATGCCCGGAGACGCCTCCGGCGCTAAATGAAATTAACCCGGGAAACCGGGAGCAGGCAAAAGCCTTAGTAATGAACCAGTAAAATTTCCGCGGATCGTCGCGTTAAATTTTTGATCACTATGCGGTTATCAAAAAACAGGTAAAAACACCCCCCGCGATTAAGGATGCGGGTTTCCTTCTCGATCGTCAGATCTACCCTCCCTTTCACCACAAACCCGAAGCCCTCGTCTTCTTCATAATTCCGCTGGTACACCGCCAGGGGCGCCAGGGTCAGCAAAACCGGCTCCATCTCTAAGTACTTCAATTTCGGGATCAAGCTTTCGATCTTGTACTCTTTCTCGGAGATATCTTCGGAACGGTCTTTCTTGGTATAGATATTTCGTTCGATCTCTCCCAGGTCGCTGAAAAAAGTGGCCAGGTCGATTCCCAGCACGTCCAGCACCTGCTTCAGGGTGGTCACGGAGGGCACAGTCTTATCCCGCTCCAATTGGGAGATGAATCCCTTGGTTAATTCCGCATTTTCCGCCAGACCCTCGATGGTCAATCCCCGCAGCTTTCGCAGCCGCCTGATTTTCTGCCCGATCTGCATGCCTGCCACGATTATCCCTTGTTTAATATTTTAAACAAATCCCCTTACTATTCAGCCACCAAGACATGAAGGCACTAAGATTTCACAAAGCTAAGATAAAAAGCAAAGGAGCAACAAATGCTATGCACCCGGCCAGAAGTACGAATAGCTTCGTGAATCTTTGTGGTTCTGAGCCTTAGTGGCTGAATAAATACCTAATCCTTTAAAAAAGCGAGCGAATATAATGGCGAGGGGTTAAACTATCAAGAAAAAATATTTTTTATTAAAAGTTTTGTTTAATATAGTGAACAACGGAATCCCGGTATTTTGGGTAAGGTATCCCAATCCAATACTATAAAAAACAAAATGCTATGAAAGAACCGGCAGGGAGGCTACAATAAAAAAGCAGGAACGCCAACCGGGCATTCCTGCTTTTTTGCAAAAAATGGGCGGGTGCGCAACAAAAATTACTTGGCGGCAATAA
>WYBG01000169.1 GCA_011526015.1 Deltaproteobacteria bacterium
CCCCTTTGTCATGCCCGAATGTCTTTATCGGGCATCCACAGGCCTAAAACTTATAGATTCCCGATAGAAACATTCGGGAATGACCCAGGAGAAAGGGTTCAACAACTTAGTGCGCAATGCACTAGATCAGAATCTAAAAATAGACTTTGTATAATAATTTGACGTTCCGCCCCGGCTCCGGCATGATGTGCTTGACCCAGTTGAGGTGTTTGCGATATTCCGTATCGAGTAAATTGTCAATGGCGAGCGAGAAGGTATGCAGCACCCCGCCGGTGCTAAAATTATATTGCCCGGAAAGGTCGAATACCACGTAGCCGGCGGTCGGTTGCTCGAATTCGCCGCAGCGATTCTGCTCCGCCGCTGCCCGGATTCCCCCGCCGGCGCTTATTTGGCCGGCCTGGTAACGAAGGTTCAGCCGGCCTTCCAGCGGCGGGATGCGCGGCAGGGGTTCATTGCTCTCGCTTAGCTCTCCCCGAACGTAACTGAAGGTGCTGCCGGCGTACCAATGATTAAAAAACTGCCATTCCAGGGCGGCTTCTATCCCGGCCATGAGCGCATTCTGCCCGGTAAAGCGATATTCGAAGAGCGAAAAAATTCGCTCGCTCCGCTGCCCGGTATTTTCCGGAAAGATATAGTTGTCAATGTCGTTGCGGAACGCGGCCAGGTGAAACTTTCCCCGGGAATGGTTGACCTTAATGAATACTTCCGTTCCCCATCCCTGCTCCAATCCCAGGTCGGCGTTTCCGATCTCGTAGGTATAAACCGCCAGGTGCGGCCCCTCGGAAAAAAGCTCCTCGATGCCGGGAGCGCGAAGAGTGCGAAGGAGAGTTGCGCCCAGGGAAAATACGCCGTTTAGCTTATAGAGACCGGAAACCGCGCCGGAAAATCCGGCAAATTGGCGTTGGCGAACCAGCCCGGCTTGGGTGTTTCTACCCACGTTCTCCAGGGGATCGACTTGTTTGGCGTCGAAGCGCAGCGCCCCGTTCAGGGCAAATTTTCCGAAATAAGCCTCCTGGTAGGCGTATGTCGCGCCGGAATACTCCCGCGAGCGGGGGGTGAGGTTGCGCCCGGCAGGGGTGCTATGGTCGCGGAATTCGCCCCAGAGGCCGATTACCCCGTTGCGCAAAAGCCCGTTTTGGTTTAAGCGCGCCGCGCCGGAAAGGTGATGGGTGAGCACGTCGAAGCCGGTTCCGGCAATCTCGCGCTGCAACCGTTCGCTGTATTCGATTTCCGAGTGCCGGTAGCGGGTAAAAGAGTGGCGCAGCTCGATCCTGCGCAGCCATTTTGCGGCAGGATAGAATTCCGCCTTCTCCTCGATATGGCGGCGATCTACCTCCACCCTTACCCCGCCGGGATGCCCGGCCAGCGGGTCCGGGGGAATGCCGTATTCCGACTCGTAATAACTGCCGGCAGCGCCGATGTAGCCCCGGGAACTTACGAAGCTGAGGCCGCCGGAACCGTTCAGGGTGTTGATGGCGGTATTCGGCAGATCTCCTTGCGGGGTGGAAATATCCTCCGCATCGCGATAACTGCCGTCGAGGTGCAAGGCAAACGATCCCAGCGGGGCGGCCACGGAGGCGCCCCCGGAATACCCGCGGTTCACGGTTTCCCCCTGGAGGCTCACCGAGCCGGTAACGTGGTGAACCGGGCCGGCCGGCACGTAGCCCCGCTCCACGTTGATCACCCCGCCCAGGGTATTGGAGCCGTAGAGAAACGCCTCCGGCCCGCGGATTACCTCGATGCGCTCGGAAGTCAGCGGCTCGATCACCACCGCGTGGTCGGAAGAGGTTGCGGAGAGATCCCCGGTGCGTTCCCCGTCTTCCACGATCAGCAGGCGGTCGCCGCCCAGCCCGCGCAGCACCGGCCGGGCGGGGGCCGGGCCCAGGGTTCGCTGGGAAATCCCCGGTTCGTAATCAATGGTTTCGGCAATGGTTCGTCCCAGGTTTTGGCGCAATTTTTTACCGCTGACCTCGAGCTCCGGTTGGGCGATTTCGGAGAGCGCCTCGTTGCGCTGCGCTTCTACCAGCACCTCCTGCGATACTACCGGGGAAGGGGACAGCCGGATGAGAATCTCAGTGGTATCGCCGGGAGAAACCCGTACCCGGAACGCCCCGTCGCGGTAGCCCACCCGGAAGGTTTTCAAGGTGTAGCCGCCGGGAGGAATATTTAAAAAATGAAAACTTCCGTCGCTGTGGGCGGAAAGGGAGCGATTCAATTCCTCGATCAACAGTTGCGTCCATCCCAACGCTTCCCCGCTCTCGGCGTCCAATATTTTGCCGAACAGCGCCCCGTTCCCCGGGGAACTCCCGGAAAGGCTTTCCGCTTCATCGGCGCAGAGCGGACTAACCAAAAGCAGAAAAGCGATCCCGCTCCAGGGGATCGCTTTTCTAAGAAGGTGTTTTAAGAATCCAAATTTTGGCCACGAAGCCACAAAATCACAAAGTTTCATCAAGAATTTTAAATATTTTTTAGTGAATCTTAGATTCTTAGGGCCTTTGTGGCAACTTTTAAAACCGCTTTTAAACGTGTATTTGAAACGTCTCATGGCGCCACCAAAATGGGAATATCGGGAGTTTCGAATTCCGGGTTGCCGGCGTGCCGCAGCAGAATCCTGAAGGTAGTGGAACCGGCAGATTTACCTTCCACTTCCAGTTCATAGGTTTCGCCGCCGTGCGATTCTACTACCGCAATGGTGGTGTCCGCCACGGTATATTCCTGGGAATGCTCCGCCGGATCGGGTTGGAAGAAGACGCCCTGGTCGTCAAAATAATGGGTGACGATATGGCCGCTGGCCTGGCCCGCGGCCACGTTGATCTGGCCGGTAACCACCCCGGCGTCCACTTTGGCCAGGGTATCGCCGCTGGCTTCCTCGATCAACACCAGGCCTACCGGTTCGCCGTGCATTCCGCCGCCTTCCACGTGCACCGGGATGGGAGCGGATTCGAAATCAGCGTGATCACCGTGAAGAATCGCAATGGTCAGGGTGGTATGCCCCGCGGCCTTGCCCTGGATATGGAAGCTCCAATCCTCGCCGGCGTGTTGCACGATCCCGGCGATGGCTCCGTTTTGGATGGTCAACAACATACTATACTCGTCGCCCTGGGGCACGCCCTCGTTTCCCTCCCCGTCGATGAAGCGAACCGAGAGCAGGGTTGTGGTCAGGCCTTCCTGCGCTTCGATCTCCCCGTTCACCTGCCCGTTCTGATAGCTGACAATGTCCACACCGTTCTGGCGGATTTTCAGTCCCACTGCTTCAAAATGGTCTTCATCATCGTCCGTTTTGGTGCTGTCTTTGCTGCAACTGAGCGCGAGCGCCAGGATGGCGAACATAAAAAAGCCGAGTTTCAAGAGTTGCTTTATCATTTTTGGTCTCCTTTATCCGGGGTTCCGGTTTGGTGATTTGGTTCGAGCACAACTCCAATATTGTAAAAGGTAATCGCGACAGAGCGCAGGATTCATTCCGCACGAGGGTGCAGAGTAAATTCTGCACTCCTCATCAACTCACCATGGTAAAACCCTGCCCGGTGCTTTTAGCGGTACCGGGGTGTAACAGTTCATCCTGCAAAACGTTTTGCCGGTGAGTGGAATTTCAATGCGCTCGCCGATGGAACCCGCACGGTTCAGTTACGGACTCCGCGATCCAATATTGGGAAAATGACGAGAGGGTAATTACCAAACCGGGGGGGCTTTATTGATATGAATAAAGCCGAAAAACCTGGGAAAAAGAGGAATTTGAGGAAGGGATAGAAAAAATACCGGCTTTCGAGGCTCAATTAACGAAACGCTGCCCAGGAAGAGAAAGCTGGCGACCAGGCTGATCTGGATGATATTGCCGGGGCAGTTGGCCGGTTCGACAAAGGGGGAGTGCTGGTGCAAAAAAGGCGTTACAACCATGACCCCGACCAACAGGGCGGCTGCAACCAACAAAATTGTCTTTGAACCGTTTCTCATATCGCTTACCCGACTCACTTGAGTGAGTCTTCTAATGCGCCGGTTTCGTAAAAGTTCCTTCTGCGCCGGAACGCAAACAAAACCTGTTTGCAGGGTATAAACCTAATGATCTCAAGAATGATTCTCAAGCGAAAAAAAATCTTGACTTACGGAGCGCCGGTAGCGATTCTGGGAAAGCGCTATGATAGGGCGCTGCCGGAGAGCCGGATCAATTTTCCCAGGCCAATTCCGGGGTTTGTTGAAGCCGGCCGCTGATCGCGCCACAATTGAAGATTTCACGCATTACGTTTCACGATTCAACCATGGCCTTCAAAGACTACTTTTCCCGCCAGGCCGCGGATTACGCCAGCTTTCGCCCCACCTACCCCGCGGAACTGTTCGCCTACCTGGCCTCGCTATGTGCGGAAACCGACACCGCCTGGGATTGCGGAACCGGCAGCGGCCAGGCGGCCATCGGTTTGGCGGACTATTTTCAAAAGGTAATCGCTACTGATCCCAGCGAAAAGCAGATTGCCAGTGCCGCTCCCCATCCCCGGGTGGCTTACAAAGTCGCCGCAGCCGAGAAAACCTCCCTCCCCCCCGCTTCGGTTGACCTCGTCGCCGTGGCCCAGGCGCTGCACTGGTTCGATCTCGATCAGTTTTACGCCGAGGCGCGACGGGTGTTGAAGCCTTCCGGCGTTCTGGCTGCCTGGTGTTATAACCTGCCCCGGGTGGTCCCGGAAATTGATCCGCTGATCGAAGAATTCTATTCCCACACTGTCGGCCCCTACTGGCCCCCGGAGCGCCGCCTGGTGGAGGACGCTTACCGTTCCCTGCCCTTTCCGTTCGCAGAAATCGCGGCCCCGGCGTTTTCCATGGCCGCGGAATGGGATTTCCAAAATTTCGTTGGCTATCTCTCCACCTGGTCGGCTATCCAGGAATTTATCCGCCAGCGGGGAATGAATCCGTTGGATTTGCTGCTAAAAGCGCTGCGCCCTCTCTGGGAAGACGAAACAGCGCCCAAACGGATTACCTGGCCGTTTTCGCTGCGGGTCGGTTTGGTTAGAAGCCGTGAGTAAAAAGAGGGGCCGGGGCCCAACATCGTTACTTTTCATTTTTCATTTTGCACCCTTCGACAAGCTCAGGGCAAGCTTTTCACTTTTGCTTGCCGGGCGGTTCTTCGGGAGCGGCGCCGCGGGAGCGCCAGATCGGCCAATAGACGCTGGAGCTCTCTACCCGCTTGCTGCCGGGAATAAAGAAATGCAGCACCGGCTGAAATCCCATCAGGGTCGGCCAGGCTTTGACGTTCAGCAATACCCGGATGGTATGCCGGACCCGAAGGCTCTGCGGCTCCTGCAGACGGTGCATCATGAATAAGGGAAACACCCGCACCAGCACGGAAACAAAGAAAATGAGCTTGTAAACCGAATCGAACATGGCCGGGAAATATCCCATGGAGCCTTTCAGGTACTGAGCCAGCAATCCCCCGGCCAGGGCGCCGAGGCCGGAGGCCACCCCGTTGCCCACCGACCAGTGCGCGAAATAGACCGAATTGCCCTCTGCCGGGGCGGAGCGGTACACCAGGTTGGCGGTGCAGAGGTTATACCCCGCCCACACGAATCCGCCGCTCAAATGCAGAAAAGGAATCAGGAAAAACATAGAAAACGCGCTTCCGCTGGCAAAAATCCAAAAAGCCGGGAAGATGGTGGAAAAAAGCGCCGTAAAAATGATGATCGGGCGGTTGCCCAGGTGGTCGGACAGGTGCCCCCAAATCCACATGCCGGTCAGGTCGGCCACGGCGGTGAGCATGGTGAGAATACCCACCGCGGCATAACTGACCCGCAGGTCCTCTAACAGATATACCACGAAAAA
>WYBG01000170.1 GCA_011526015.1 Deltaproteobacteria bacterium
CCCTTCAACCCGGCCACGGAAATCCGCTACCAGCTGCCGGAAGCGGTAGAGGTGCAGATCGTGGTGTATAACCTGCTGGGGCAGAAGGTGCAGACCTTAGTGAACGGCCGGCAGCAGGCCGGCGCTTACACAGTGCGCTGGGAAGGCCGCAACGATCAAGGCCAGCAAGTACCTTCGGGTATGTACTTCCTGCGCATGAAGGCCGGCAAGTTCGTCGCCGACCGCAAACTGCTGCTCCTGAAGTGAAACCGGGAAGGTTCCATCCCGACAAATACCCAGGGATGGGTATGTAATTGTCGGGATCGCCCGGAATACGGAATACCTATTGTGTTATGCGTATTCCGTATCGTGTTGAGATGGCTATCTACAGGTTGTAGAATACAAAGCCCCGGCCGGAATTTGGCCGGGGCTTTCTTTTTTTCACAATAGGGGTGGATATGTTTTGAGTCTGTACCATTTTACAGGAAAACAAATTTCAAGGTGTCATGCCCGCGAAAGCGTGCATCCATGATCCTCTGAAAAAACTGGATTCCCGCTTTCGCGGGAATGACACCTTCCCTATAATTTCTACCATTTCCTGTAATTTGCTACACACTCATATGTTTTTGTCGGGATCACCGGGAAGACAGTTCACTTTAAGAAAAGGCGTCACTCTTCCAAAACCCCCCGGGTTCTGCGGAACCTGCTGGTTTTTGTTTGTGCCTGAGGTCACAAAATTTTTTAAAGATATTGACTTTTATGCTTTTTTTCTTAATTTCAAAACGTCTTCAAAGGTGTTCTTCTGGTTTTCATCTGTGTAATATAGTGCCAACTACCGGTCTTTCATTTTTTGCTCTAATCGGAAATACGCTGCGAGAAGCGGGAATTTTTGATTTAACTTCTGCCACTCGAATGCAACAATCCCGGAGAACGGCTATCACAACTTTGGATCAGAAAAGCAAAGGCAAGTTGGGTAGCGCTACCGGATCCGGAAATAACCCGGAAATGTTGAATACCGGTTTCTTTGTTCCTCCGGCATCATAAATAATACAGTTCGGATTTTCGCGCCATTTCGTGCCTGAGTGACTGCACGCCTGCCCTGCCTGCTGCAGTCTCAGGCGGTCCCACTGAAAGGCAGGAGGCAGAAGCTCGTAACAACAATGACCTCTGATTGCTACATCGATTTTTTCCAACCTCCTAAATCTTCTTCCTTCGATGCCGTCCTGGCGCAAGGAGTGAACCCTTTATCTCGGAAACGGGAACAGGCGAAATATTTGGATGCAATCCGGCATTCACATTTCGGCGGCTGCATACTATTCTCGCCTTATTGTTACCGGAATTGTGAAGGCGTCTTATTGCGCTGTCTAAATAACACATCCGATCACTAACTAAAGGAGGTTTTATGAGGAAAGGATGATCACTGAAGTATCCGCTAATCGCGCCGCCTTACTCCTTTCGCCCTGCGTGAAACGGAGCACCGCGGCCAGGTCCCTCCGCAGCGTTGACTCCTGGAATAGAAATTTACGAAAGTATTGCCTGCTGCAGGAGAATCAACCGGGAGTCAGTTGTGAAGGTTCATGATGCATTGTCTCGGAAACCCCTTAACTGTAATTCTCAGGAGGTAATTATGAGTACAGCGAGGAATACCGCTTTTAAAGCTATTTTTGTCTGGATGTTTTTCCTCTCACTATTTACCTTTTTATTTGCCGAGAAGGAAAACGATCCGGATAAAGCGCGCGCTAAAAGCTTAGTCAATGCCTACTTAAAAGGCGGCGCCCAATTGAGCGCCGAAGAGATGGCTTTCATCAAGGAGTTTATCGATACGCCCGCCCCGTCTAAAAAACAAACCTTCTATAGCCGGGCGACCACGGTATTGGAAGAACACTTTACCACCGGGGCGCTGCCGACCGGTTGGCAGAATATCGCTAACATCGGCACCGAAGTATGGTATTTCAACAACCCCGGCGGCCTGGTCTTCAACTCCACCACCTCCGCGGACGGGTTCGCGATTTTCGACAGCGATTTTAACGGCTCTGCCAGCGGCGCGGAAGACGCCGACCTCATTACCCCGGCCCTGGACTGCTCCGGACTCTCCCAGGTAACCCTGGAGTTCGAACACTTCTTCCAGTCCGGTTTTGGCGGCGCCGCCGATTTGTATGTTTCCGGCGATAACGGCGCTAACTGGACCCTGGTGGACAGCTGGGCTGCGACCTCTACCGCCAACGCCGAGCCGGAATCCTACGATATCTCCGCGATTGCCGCGGGACAGTCCCAGGTGCTGGTGCGCTGGAACTGGACCGGCGATTATAGCTGGTGGTGGGCGCTGGACGACGTATATATTTTCCAGCCCTCCATAAACTACTCCGTGCTCTACTACCCCAATGCCGGCAACCCCGGCGGGATCAACACCGAAGGCGACGCCCCGGGCTTGCTCGATTGGACCAACATCGTTCTTGGCCCGCAGAGCGCCAACATCTGGTCGCCGACCCAGGCAATCCCCTTTGCCTTCGAATTCTACGGCACCCCGGTGACCCATTTCAAAGCGAGCCAGAACTGCGTGGTCACCTTTGATACCACGGTGACCGCCAAGGTGACCGTCCCCCCGGGCGCGAACACCAACCTGCCCAGCAGCGACCTGCCTCCCCTGAGCATTGCCGGAATGTGGGATGAATTCACCGCTGCGCCCCCCACCGCCACCGGCGATGACGTGCGCACCAAAGTCTTCGGCACCGCGCCCAACCGCCAGTTGTGGATCAAGTGGTACTCATTCGAATATGGCAATCCCCAGGTTTCGTTTGCCTATAACGCCATCGTTCTGGAAGAGACCAGCAACAAGATTTACGTGGTGGATCTCTATTCCAGCACCACCCCGCTGCTCACCAGCACCGTGGGCGTGCAGTTCGACGGCGCTACCGCGACGCAATATGGAGACAGCCTGGTGGCGCAAGGGGGCAATGGTTCTACCAACCCCGATAACGATTATTACGAATTCTTCATCCCCTCCGGCGACGATGTCGGCACTACCAACATAACCGTCGATTACCCCGGCTTCCTGCTATTTGCCGGTGACCCGGCGACTATTGAGGTTACGGTGCAGAATTTCGGCGCCAATGACGCCAGCGGTTTTGACGTAACCTACATGGTCAGCGACGGCAGCAACAGCACCGTCACTTACAGCGGCACCCTGGCCAGCGGCGCTTCCGACGTGGTGACCTTCCCGACCGCCTGGACCCCGGCCGATAGCGGAAATTATACCGTAACCGCTTACACCACCTATGCGCCGGACGCCAATCCCACCAACGACACCACCGTGGTGGCGCAGCGCGTGGACCGGACAGAAACCCTGAATTATGAGCAGGATTTTACCGCTTACAGCGGCAGCTCCAATTCCATCGGTTTCTACGGGGGCGATAACCAGAATTTCGGCACCTTTACGCCCTCTCCCACAAACGATGGAGCCTGGACCTTCGATGATTTCGGAAATGACCCGCTCCTGACCCGCTCCGCCCGCTTCAATTTCTTCAGCACAACTTCGGCTGACCAGGACTGGATCATTACCCCGCCGCTGGACATGACCACCGGTATCGGCGCCCCGGAACTCAAGTATGATGTTGCCGCGACCGCTTATACCGGCACCGCCCACGCTTTCATTCCCGTCGGCGATACCCTGTTCGTGGTGGCCTCCACGGACGGAGAAACCTGGTCGAGAAGCGATATCCTGGCGCAGTACACCTCCGACGACTCTATACCGGCTGCGGGCATGACCGTGTCGATCGATTTAGCCGCCTACGCTACCGAAACCTCTCTATATATCGGTTTCCTGGCTATGGATCCCGCTAACGCCGGCGACATGAACGTGTACATCGACAACGTCTTCGTCGGCACCCCGCCCGCGGTTGACCTGTCCGTCACCGCGTTCGAGAACCTCCCCGGCACCGTTCTGATCAATGCCGCGGTGGATTTCGACGTGGTGGTGAGCAATCTCGGCGGCGACCCGGTTTCCGGCGCAACCCTGGACGTGTTCCTGAACGGTTCGCTCGCCAATACCTACCCCGTTCCTACCCTGGCAAGCGGCACCTCGGTGAATATCGCCGCTTCCGTTACTGCGCCCGGGGTACCCGGCGCTGCGGTCATTAA